>NZ_JBHNMF010000044.1:0-14172 GCF_048562965.1 Thiolapillus sp.
CATCCCCGCGTTCTATCTTGCTTAGGTAGGCGGGCTCCACACCAATTCGCTGAGCGACCTGCCGCACGGAAAATCGGCGATCCTCTGCTTTCAGGGCCTCGCGATGTTCACGGATGTATTTACCGAATGTCATGTGTACTATATACTACACATAATACATTTTGGCAATCCGGCGACGGATGGGTGAATGACTGTGGGTAGGTTGGCTTCATTGAGAAACTGCCAGAGCCTATAGTTTCGCCAAATATAGATTGTAATCGGTTGAAATCGGCAATAAGCGGTTGACACGAGGCGCTAAACCGCATAGTTTTTGAGTATTTGCTCCAAGTGCTGGTGGCTGCTGACTCTCGCGTCGGCAGTTCGCAGACCTATGACGTTTTGAATCGTCACTCACGAGGATTTTGACGAATGGTTGAAATAGAAGACCGCTGGTTATCAATAACCGAGATATGCAAATACCTCGGAGTCAGCAATGACACGGTTTACAAGTGGATAGACAAGCACAGCATGCCCGCCCACAGGATGGGGCGTCTGTGGAAATTCAAAAAAGATGATGTCGATGCATGGGTGAAAGCTGGCGGTGCAGCAGATATGGCGGGATCGGACAAATCAGAATGAGCGCGAAGAATAGAAACAACAAACCGGCCGATTTTGATATTGGAACCCTTTCCGGACATCTCTGGGAGTCTGCCAATATCCTGCGCGGTCCAGTCGATGCGGCCGACTTCAAGACCTATATCTTCCCGCTACTATTCTTCAAGCGGCTCTCCGATGTTTACGACGAGGAGGTTGTTGTCGCCCTGGAAGAGTCGGACGGGGACGTGGAGTTCGCCCAGTTCCCCGAAAACCACCGCTTTCAGGTACCAGAGGGTTGTCATTGGAAGGATGTCCGTGCCAAGAGCGCCAATATCGGCCATGCGCTCCAAAAGGCCATGCGATGCATCGAGCAGGCCAATCCGGATACCTTGCATGGTATCTTTGGCGACGCCCAATGGACTAATAAGGACCGCCTCTCCGATGCGCTCCTTAAGGACCTTATTGAGCATTTTTCGTCGCTCAACCTAGGTAATGAGCTCTGCAAGGCGGATATCCTTGGCCAGGCCTACGAATACCTGATCAAGAAATTCGCCGACCTTACCAATAAGAAGGCCGGTGAGTTCTATACCCCGCGCTCCGTGGTCGCACTGATGGCCCGTATCCTTGCACCTACGGCAGGAGAGACCATCTATGACCCAGCCTGCGGGACCGGCGGCATGCTTCTCGAAGCACTTCATTACATTAAAGAGCATGGTGGTGACGAGCATCTCATGCTGGGTAAGCTCTACGGCCAGGAAAAGAACCTGACTACATCCTCCATCGCCAGGATGAACCTCTTTCTCCACGGTGCGGAGGATTTCCATATCGAGCGCGGTGACACTTTACGACAGCCAGCATTCTATTCAGGCGACGGTCTTGCAACCTTCGATTGCGTGATCGCTAATCCGCCTTTCTCTCTGGATAAGTGGGGAGATGACGTCTGGATTAATGATCCTTACGGACGCAACTTTGCCGGGTTGCCGCCAGCCAAGTCCGGTGACTTCGCTTGGGTTCAGCACATGATCAAATCCATGGCCCGTAAAACGGGGCGCATGGCGGTGGTAGTGCCCCATGGCGTGCTGTTCCGCATGTCCAAGGAAGGCAAAATCCGCCGTAAGTTGCTGGAGATGGACATCCTCGAAGCAGTGATTGGCCTCGGGCAGAACATTTTCTACGGTACCGGCCTCGCGCCTTGCGTGCTGGTCTTCCGGGACAGTAAGCCGAAACCGCACCGTCAGAAGGTGTTGTTCATCGACGCCTCCAAGGAGTTCAAAACCGGCCGGGCGCAGAACGAACTGCTGCCGGAGCACGTGGACAACATCCACCACTGGTACGAAGGCTATCAGGATATCGAAGGGATCTGCCGGGTGGTCACACTCGATGAAATCCGGGAAAACGACTTCAACCTGAACATCCCCCGTTACGTAGAACCGGTGATCGAGGAAGAATCGATGACCATCGATCAGGCCGTCGCCAACCTCAAGGAATCGCTGCAGGCAGCGTATGCGGCTGAGGATCGCCTGAAAGGGCTGCTGATACGGGAGGGCCTGCTTTGAAGATGTATCAGTACAGGTCGCCAATCAGCCGTTTCCTTATCGAACCACAAGCCAATGGCCGCTGGGGCCTGCGGTTCAAGGACGAGTTGCTTGGGTCCTATCACTCAGCCCTGGCTGCGGCTGATGACGTCTACACCCAAGCAACTGGTGACTACGACTGGGACTCCCTGGATGGCGTCGATATTCCAACGGACATTTACGAATGGGAAGTGCTAGCGCGATGAAGAAGAACAAGCACATTTCCCAATCCGAGCTGGAATCCTATCTCTGGGGCGCGGCCACCTTGCTGCGCGGCTACATCGATGCCGGGGACTACAAACAGTTCATCTTCCCGCTGCTGTTCTACAAGCGCCTGTGCGACGTGTACGACGAGGAGCTGGCAGATGCGCTGGAAGAATCAGGGGGCGATCAGGAATACGCCGCACTGCCAGAGCAGCACCGCTTCCAGATCCCGGAGGATGCTCACTGGAAGGCGACTCGCACCAAGGTCAAGAATGTGGGCAAGGCCATCCAGGACGCCCTGCGTGCTATAGAGAAGGCCAATCCCGATACCTTGTACGGAGTCTTCGGTGATGCACAGTGGACCAACAAGGACCGCCTGCCGGATCACATGCTGCGCGAGCTGATCGAGCACTTCAGCTCACAGACTTTGTCACTTTCCAACTGTCCTGAGGATGAGCTGGGCGTGGGCTATGAGTTTCTGATCAAGAAATTCGCCGACGATTCCGGGCACACCGCCGCGGAGTTCTATACCAACCGCACCGTGGTTCACCTGATGACCGAGATGCTCGAACCCAAGCCGAGCGAGTCGATCTATGACCCTACCTGCGGTTCGGCGGGTATGCTGCTCTCGGTTGTTGCCCACCTAAAACGGCAGAACAAGGAGTGGCGCAACCTGCACCTCTACGGTCAGGAGCGTAATCTGCTCACCTCGGCCATTGGCCGCATGAACCTGTTCCTGCATGGCATCGAGGACTTTCGCATCGTTCGGGGAGACACACTGGCCCATCCCGCCTTTGTCGAAGGGGACCGGCTCATGCAGTTCGATGTGGTCCTGGCCAATCCGCCGTACTCCATCAAGCAGTGGGACCGCGATGCCTGGGCCGCCGATCCGTGGGGCCGGAACATCTACGGCACTCCACCCCAGGGCCGCGCCGATTATGCCTTCTGGCAGCACATCATCAAGAGTATGAAGGCCAAAACCGGCCGCTGCGCCATCCTGTTTCCGCATGGCGTCCTCTTCCGCAATGAAGAGCAGTCGATGCGCGAGAAGCTGGTTGCCCATGACGTCGTCGAGTGTGTGCTGGGCCTCGGGCCAAATCTCTTTTACAACTCGCCCATGGAAGCCTGTGTCGTCATATGTCGTATGAACAAGCCCAAGGCGCGCAGGAACAAGGTGCTCTTCATCAACGCGGTGAACGAAGTAACCCGCGAGCGTGCGCAGAGCTTTCTCACCGACGATCACATCCAGCGCATTGTCGCTGCCTACCAGGCTTTCGGCGACGAGGATGGCTTTGCCCGGGTGGTCAGCAATGACGAGATCCGAGAGAAAGGCAGTAATCTCAGTATTCCGCTCTATGTTCGGGTGGACAACGGGAACGGCAACGGCAACGGGTCGGCCGAAACCATCAGTCTAAAGCAAGCCATTGCGAACTGGCAGGAAAGCTCAATGGCCTTACGAGAATCGATGGATTACCTCTTCGAGGTGCTTGAAGACGCACGTGTAATGGGAGGTGCCGAATGAGTACAGAATGGAACTGGGCTGGCGCGAAATGGTGGAAGTTCGACTTCCACAATCACACACCAGCATCGGACGATTTTGGGAAAGGTCCTGACCAAGCCCAACATAAGCAAATTTCCCATAAGGATTGGTTGCTCAACTACATGCGGAAAGGTATCGATTGCGTCGCAGTTACAGACCACAATTCTGGTGCTTGGATTGATCCACTGAGGCAGGCGCTTCAAGAGTTGGCATCTGAAAGCCACCCGGATTATCGACCTCTCTACCTATTCCCCGGTGTTGAGATCACCGTTCAGGGGAACATCCATATCCTGGCAATTTTTGGCACCGACAAAACAACATCGGATATTGATTCCCTGCTCGGAGCCGTGAGGTATAGGGCTACCAAAGGAAAAAGTGATGGTTGCTCTGAGTGCTCTGCCGTTGAGGTGATTGACGAAATCGCAAAGTCTGGCGGGTTAGCGATTCCTGCTCACGTCGACCAGACCAATGGCCTTTTTGCCATATGTACGGGCAATACACTCGAGCAGATTCTCGACAACAAAAATGTATTTGCCATGGAGGTGGTGGACCTTGCGCAAGCAAAGCCGCAACTCTACATCGGAAAGAAATTAAATTGGGCAGAGGTTCTTGGAACTGATTCCCATCATCCGTCAGGAATCGCAGGTCAACGCTACCCGGGAAGTCATTTTACTTGGGTAAAGATGTCAGAGCCGTCTTATGAAGGGCTACGATTGGCACTCATTGATGGTGCACTATCTCTAAAACGGTCGGACAGTTTTACCGGAGATCCCAATAGCCATGGACCACTCATCATCGAAAGCATTGTCGTTGATAACGCAAAATACCTGGGCAGAGGGCAACCCTTATCCTGTCTACTAAATCCTTGGTTAAACACAATTATTGGTGGACGAGGCACTGGAAAATCGACCTCACTGGAGTTTCTTCGAATTGCTCTCAAGCGAAAGGAAGAGATACCAAAGAATTTGGAGGATGAGTTTGCAAAATACGGCCAGACATCAAATAACCGCCAAGACGAAGGTCTTTTAACGGATTCAACGATTATCAAGGTCGGCTTTCGAAAGGACGGCGGACGCTTCCGGATCACATGGTGCAACACTGAAAACAAGTACACGATTGAAGAAGAGACCGGACCCAGCGCCTGGAGTGCATCCGAGGGAGACATTGCCCAGAGATTCCCAATCAGGATGTACAGCCAGAAACAAATATTCGAGCTTGCGAAGCATCCACAGGCGCTGTTGCAAGTTGTCGATGATGCCCCGGCAGTTAACCATCGCGATTGGCAGCTCGAATGGGATGAGCTGATTTCCAAATACCTATCGATTCGTGCACAGGAGCGCGAAGTCCAGGCTGGACTTCAAGAAGAATCAGTAATCAAGGGTCAGCTTGAGGATGTTATACGCAAGCTAGAGGTTTTTGAAAAAGCTGGCCATGCTGGTATCCTCAAAACATACCAACTCAGACAGAATCAGAGCAAGGCTATCGACTCCTGGGAAAGCTCTTGGAGCGATTCAGCCAGCCAGGTTCGTGGCATTTCCAATAGCCTATTGCCGCCCGAGATGGATTCACAGCACTTTAATGCTGAAAATCCAGATGAGAATGCATTGCTCGACGCAGTAGCAGGCGTCCGAAGTAAATTTGAAAAGCTACAGAACGAGATTAATGCAATCGCTCAGCGGATGGACGATGCGAAAAAGGAATGGGATCAAGCAAGGCCCGGTCTGGAGATATCGAAGAAGATCTCAACGGCGAATCAGGATTATTCCGAACTACTTGGTCAGCTCACTGCTGTTGGTGCTGGCGACCCTTCTGCATACAGCCTTTTAGTTAAACAGAGGCAAGACCTTGAGGAGAAGCTCAAAGACTTCACTAAAAAGCGGGAAACACTTGCTCAACACCAGAAAAACGCTGAAGAGTGTCTATCCAAGATCCATAAGCATAGGGGCAAAATCACTAAGCTTCGTGAGGATTTCCTTAAGGACACGCTGGTCGGCAATTCGTATGTGCAGATCAATGTTATTCCTTTTGGAAGTAAAGTCACGATCGAAGAGGAATTTCGCAAATTAATCGATAGAAGCAATGGCGGATTTGACCGCGACATTGGTGTGATTGATGGAGATGAGGGCCTATTGGCTACTCTTACGCAAAACTCTACCAAGACAATGGAAGAAAGAATTGCTGCGCTCAAATCCTCACTGTATGCAATCCATACGAACGATCTCGTTGCAGTAGCAGTGGCCAAAGACAAACGCTTTGTATCCCATATCCAAGGATTGACTCCCGAGCAGATAGATCGAATCCAGTGCTGGTTTCCAGAAGATTCGTTAGATGTAAAATACAGCCTAAAGGATGGCGATAGTTTCAAACCAGTAGAACAAGGGTCGCCAGGCCAGAAGACTGCTGCCCTCCTGGCCTTTATTCTTTCTTATGGCACAGAGCCTCTCGTACTTGACCAGCCAGAAGATGACCTCGACAACCATCTGATCTATGACCTGATTGTAACGCAACTGCGAGAGATCAAGCAGAAGCGGCAAGTTTTGGTCGTCACACACAACGCCAACATCGTCGTGAATGGTGATGCTGAGAATGTTCTCGCACTTGATGTAAAGGGTGGACAAACAAGGATTGTGACTCAAGGGGCATTGCAGGACGTTGCTGTGAGAAGCGAAATATGCCGAGTAATGGAGGGCGGACGAACTGCGTTAGCTGAGCGTTATCGTCGAATTATGGCAGGGGAGCTTGGAGAATGAGTGCGCAACTCAAAAAGCCCGGCTGGGGCATGATCAAGTTCGGCGACATCACTGAGAATGTTGCTGTGCGGGTGGACCCTGCCGATGCCAAGACCGACGTCTATGTCGGGTTGGAGCATCTCGATCCCAGCACGATCCATTTGCGCCAGTGGGGGCATCCGTCCGATGTCAGTGGGCAAAAACTGGCCTTTAAGAAAGGAGATGTAATTTTTGGTCGTCGCCGTGCGTATCAGCGCAAGCTTGCTGTGGCGGAGTTCGATGGCATCTGCTCAGCCCATGCCATGGTAGTGCGGGCAAAACCCAAGATGATCCTGCCGGAGTTCCTGCCGTTCTTTCTGCAGTCGGACATGTTCATGGAGCGGGCCATTGAAATATCGGTGGGCTCTCTCTCGCCAACGATTAACTGGAAGACGCTGCAAGTGCAGGAGTTCCCGCTGCCGCCTCTTGAGGAGCAGAAGCGCATTGCCGAGATCCTTTGGGCGGCGGATGAGGCGGTTGAAAAGTACAAAGAATCTCTTAATGCACTAACGAGCATCAAGAGCCGAACATTTAGGGAATTATTGAAGCATAAATCAACCGTGGAAGTTTCGTGTGGTGAATTGTACAGCCTCCCACCACGGAATGGCTCTTCACCGAAAACCAATGCCTCTAGAATTGGAAGCCCAACGTTGAGTATTGGTGCCGTAAGGGATGGAAAAGTTGATCCGAATGGGAATACAAAATACGCAGAAATATCATCATCGGACCTGGAAAAGTTTCGTTTGATGGCAGGAGACATCTTAGTCGTCAGGGGTAACGGAAATAAGAATCTTTGTGGAAAAGCCGGACTTGTATCTGAAGTTCCTGACGACTGTTTTTATCCAGATCTTCTCATTCGTATAACATTCGACGGGAATAAGATTCTTCCTGCTTTTGCAGTCGCGCAATGGAATGACCCAATGAGTCACAGGAAACTTCTCGCTTATGCACAATCCACAAACGGAATTTGGAAGATTAATGGGAAGGATCTGCGCCAACATAAAATGCTGGTTCCTGCCATTGAGGTTCAGAAGGAAATCATAGAACAGCTATCAAACATCAGCGCTCGTGAAGTGGCAATATCTAATCACGTTGAAGTCCTTTATGGTCTTCAACGGCAAATCGCGAACGAGGTAATGGAGGGAGCCGCCCATGTATAACGAAGAAAACACTGTCGAACAGATGGTTCTCGATACACTCTGCGGCAGTTTAATCGACATGGTTGCTGAAGAGCTCGCTATTTACGGCGGTGAGCGTAATAGAAACCAAGGAGGCTTACTCCATGGCATTTAAAATTCCACAGAAATCTTCGGTATCCATCAAAGACCCTGAATCGTTGTTCCGCGACCTGCGGGACCGTACCGTAGAAGGCCTCCTTGCGCAGCAGGCCGACATGCTCCGCAACTACATGAACCATGTCGACAATCGTGATATCGCACTTGAGCTGCCCACCGGCAGCGGCAAGACTCTGGTTGGCCTCCTGATTGCCGAGTGGCGCAGAAGAACGAAACGGGAGAGATGTGTACTGCTCTGTCCTACCAAACAGCTTGTCCATCAGGTCGTTGAACAGGCCAAAGAAAAATACGGAATCAACGCCCTTGATTTCTCGGGGTCCAAGCACCAGTACTCGGAGGCCGATAAGACCGCTTTTAATAATTGCGAATCAATAGGCGTTGCCACCTATAGCGCTCTGTTCAACACAAATCCGTTTTTCAGCGACGTTCATACGCTCATTTTTGATGATGCTCACGCCGCCGAGAATTATGTGTCGAGTTTCTGGTCGTTGGAGGTCCGGCGCTATCAGGATGTATCCACCTTCGATGCAATCTGGCAGATTATCGCGCCTTACACCACGGAAAATGACCAACTCCGTTACGACCAGGGTAATGAGGGATCGCTTGATACATCCTTCGTGAACAAGATTCCGACACCTTATTTACTCAAGTGCAGGACCGCTCTGACGGCAGCGATTGACAATGCCTCCAGAGACGATGAGAGCCCGGAGGAATACGGTTATCGATGGCGCAAGATCAGAGATCACCTCCACGCCTGCCATCTTTATTATACCAGCAATTCCATTCTCATTCGTCCTCTTATCGCGCCCACCAAGAGCTTTGCGCCGTTTCAGAATGCACGGCAGCGCATTTATATGTCCGCGACTCTCGGAGAAGGTGGGGATCTGGAAAGAATTTTCGGGCGTAAGAAAATCGAACGGATACCTGCGCCAGAGGGCTGGGATAAGCAGGGAATCGGTAGACGTTTCTTCGTGTTTCCTATGCGGATGTGGGATGAATCGACTTCATTGAGCCTCGCGATTTCCTGGACTACGAAATTTGACAGAGCACTCGTCCTCACTCCAAGTAACCGCGACGCCGACAAAGTCAGAGAAGCCATTGAGGCACTTCCGGAGACGCAGGGCCATACCCTCTTTGACGCCTCACAATTGGAGGCGTCGAAGAAATCATTTACCCAAGCAGGCTCCGCCATTGCGGTTCTGGCGAACAGGTATGACGGAATCGATCTGATCGGTGACGAATGCAGATACCTGATCATCTATGGTCTTCCGGAATCCACAAATCTGCAAGAACGCTTCATCATCAGCCGCCTTGGGGCCTCTGTCCTCTTCCAGGTTCGCATCCGCACCAGGATCACTCAGGCGGTAGGAAGATGCACGCGTTCATCAACCGACTACGCGCTCGTGGTTATCATCGGCGACAAGGTGCATCAGTATTTCCACATGCCGGAAAAGAGAGAAACACTGCATCCGGAACTTCAGGCCGAAGTCAATTTCGGTGTCGAACAATCAAAAGTCGATAATTCGTCTGAACTGGGGGATAACATCGACATATTCGTTGCCCACGGGCCAGAGTGGAAATCGGCTGATAGCCATATATTGGAAACAAGAGACGAACTGACTCAATCGCCCATACCATCGGCAAGTCCGCTCGGGAACTCTGTTGTACATGAAGTGAAATTTCACGATGCCCTTTGGTCCGGCGATTTTGACAGCGCGCTCTCTTCCGCAAAAGACGTGTTGGCCAGCCTTGCCGGTGGACATGATCTGAAGGGATATTCTGCTCTTTGGAATTACCTTGCTGGCTCAGCAGCCTACCAGGCGGAGCAAGCACAGGTAGCTCAAGAACATTTTTCGGCAGCCTTTTCATGCGCCAGTACGTTGCCATGGCTCAAACAGATTCAAAAGCTGCTCTCCAACCAGACACAGGAAGCACCTGTCGATGTCATTTATGGAGAGCGCATCGAGCGTATTGAAGGAGTCCTCGAACGGTTTGGAAAGTCCGGCAGCGTAAAAATTGAAAAATATTTCCAGGCCATCCGGGAAGGGCTTTCAAACACGGAGGCGAAGCCGTTTGAAGAAGCGCAGGTCAAGCTCGGTCGTCTGCTGGGCTTTGAATCGGGGAACACTGAGCGATCCGGTGATCCGGACCCGTGGTGGATCTTTGGGCGACAGGGCGTTGTTTTTGAGGATTACACAGCAACCGGAGAGAACCCTGTCGTCTCAAAAGAGAAAACACTTCAGGCCAAGGCCCATCCGGACACCCTCGCAGCAGAACACCCGGGAGTAAGTTTCTCGGTCGTGTTCTGCTCGACGTCGGACAAATTGCATTTCGCTGCGGAACCTCATACGGGGGATGTTTTTTACATCAGCGTTGACGACTTCAAGAAGTTTTCAGAAGAGTGCATGGCAACAATGCGAGCGCTATGGGACTCTTTCCGGTCGCCTGGAGTTATTGAATGGAGGGAGCTTGCTGCACGCAAGCTGGCCGAAACGAAACTGGGCAGCGATGACATTCTGGCACGTTTGACGAGCAGAAAACTTTCCTCTTTGGCAGGAGGTGGACGGAAATGACCTACTTCAATGAGGAAAATACAGTTGAACAACTTGTGTTGGATACTCTCATCGACAAAGACAGTCAGTGGTGTGTTGCTGAGTCTCAAGCTGATTACCTCGATTCACGCCTTACCCCCCAGATTTTAAATCTCAAATGGCACTTTGTGCCCGCCGAGGAACTTCCGCGCCAGCACTCCGACGTTCTGGTAGAGTCGATGGTGCGAGATGCTCTCATTCGCCTGAACCCGGAAATCAAAGCTCAGCCCGACCGCGTCGACGAAGTACTCTACCGCCTGCGAACCATTCCATTGTCGGTACAGAGTGAAGGCCTGGTGCGTGCCAACGAGCTGTTTGCCGAATGGCTGCGGGGCGAGAAGTCCATGCCCTTCGGCGAACGCGGCGAACATACGTCGGTGCGCCTGATCGACTTCGACGACCTGAGCAACAACGATTACGTGGTCACCAACCAGTGGGTCTATCCGGTCAAGGAGGGTGGCCGACGCTTCGACATCATCATGCTGGTCAATGGTATCCCACTTGTGATCGGCGAAGCCAAGACGCCGGTGCGTCCGGCGGTGACCTGGGTGGACGGAGCCAGCGACATCCACAACGGCTACGAACAGAGCGTGCCGCAGATGTTCGTGCCCAATGTCCTTTCCTTTGCCACCGAGGGAAAATGTTATCGCTATGGCTCGGTGCGTATGCCCATCGATATCTGGGGGCCATGGCATGAGGGAGAGAACAAGTCCGAGGGCACCCTAGCTGACGTGCAGCGCTCCATCCGTTCCATGCTGCGTCCTCATGTGGTGCTGGACATCCTGCAGAACTTCACCCTGTTCGCAACTGACAAGAAGCACCGCCGCATCAAGATCATCTGCCGTTATCAGCAATACGAGGCTGCCAACCTTATGGTGGCACGTGTGGTGAAGGGTTATCCCAAGAAAGGCTTGATCTGGCACTTCCAGGGTTCCGGCAAGTCGCTGCTGATGGTGTTCGCGGCGCAGAAGCTGCGAATGCACCACCAGCTCGGCAATCCTACAGTGATGATCGTGGTGGATCGCATCGACCTGGATACCCAGATCACTGCCATCTTCAACGCAGCCGATACGCCGAACATGATTGGGGCCGCTACCCGGCAGGAGCTGCAAAGCCTGCTGGCGGCCGATACCCGCAAGATCGTCATCACCACCATCCACAAATTCGGCGAGGCGGATGGCTGCCTGAACGAGCGTTCGAATATTATCGTGATGGTAGATGAGGCGCACCGCACCCAGGAAGGCGACTTGGGTCGAAAAATGCGTGACGCACTGCCGAATGCCTTTCTCTTTGGCCTGACCGGCACGCCGATCAACAAGCGGGACCGCAATACCTTCTGGGCCTTCGGCGCGGATGATGATGAGCAGGGCTATATGAGCCGCTATTCGTTCCAGGACTCGATCCGGGACAAGGCCACGCTTCCACTCCATTTTGAGGCTGTGGATGTAAAGCTGCACATCGATAAGGATGCCATTGATGAAGCCTATGCTCAGATGACTGATCAGCTGAGTGAAGAGGACAAGGATGACCTGGCAAAGCGAGCCGCCAAGATGGCAGTGCTGATCAAGGCTCCAACCCGGGTACAAGCCATTTGCCAGCATATTGTGTCCCACTATCAGGAGAAGGTGGAGCCGAACGGATTCAAGGCGCAGGTGGTTACCTTCGATCGGGAATGCTGCGTACTTTACAAAAGGGCACTTGACGAGCTGATTGGTCCGGAGGCCAGCGCCATCGTCATGCACACGCAGGGTGGCAAGGGAGATGAGTATGCCGAGTGGAAGCTTTCCAAGGATGAAGAGGAAAAACTGCTGGATCGATTCCGGGATCCTGAAGACCCGCTCAAATTCCTGATCGTTACCTCCAAGCTGCTGACCGGGTTCGATGCGCCGATTCTGCAGGTCATGTATCTGGATAAACCGATGAAGGACCACAACCTGCTGCAGGCGATCTGCCGTACTAACCGTGTCTATTCCGGCAAGACCCATGGCCTGATTGTCGATTACCTGGGCATCTTTGATGATGTAGCCACAGCTCTCGATTTCGATGAAAAGGCCGTGCAGAAGGTTATCACCAATCTGGATGAGCTGAAGAAGGAATTGCCCGGGCAGGTCAGCAAATGCCTCGCGTTTTTCCCTAGTGTGGATCGCACAGTCGGCGGATATGAGGGATTGATCGCGGCGCAGGATTGTCTGCCGGATAACGAAACTCGGGACAGGTTTGCAGCTGAATATTCGGTGCTCTCCCGTCTATGGGAGGCGCTGTCACCAGATCCCTGTTTGGGGCCCTATAAGACTGACTACAAATGGCTTACCCAGGTCTATGAATCGGTGAAACCACCCAGTGGTAACGGCAAACTGCTCTGGCATACGCTTGGGGCAAAGACCATTGAATTGGTCCACGAAAATGTCCATCTGGAAACTGTGCGAGATGATTTAGACACCCTGGTGATGGACGCCGAGGTGCTTGAGGAATTGCTCGATGCCAAGAACCCGGAGAAGAAATCCAAGGAGATCGAGATCAAGATTATTGCCCGATTGCACAAGCACAAGGATAACCCCAAGTTCGTTGCCCTGGGCGAGCGTCTTGAAAAGCTGAAAGAGCGGCACGAACAGGGCTTGCTCCACAGCCTCGACTTTCTTAAGGAACTGCTGACCCTGGCCAAGGAGGTTGTGCAGGCCGAGAAACAGGTGGATCCTGTTGATGAACAGGCCAAGGCCAAAGCGGCCTTAACCGAGCTGTTCGCCGAGGTGAAGAACGGCAAGACGCCTGTGGTGGTCGAGCGGATTGTGGCCGATATCGACGAGATAGTCCGCCTGGTTCGCTTCCCTGGTTGGCAGGACACCAAGGCCGGAGAACGTGAAGTTCAGAAAGCGCTACGCAAGGTGATTTACGTCAAGTACAAGATCAAGGATCAGGACTTGTTCGACAAAGCGTTCGGTTATATCAGGCAATACTACTGATTGGTGGAGGGACGTGTTAGGGATAACGATTTATGTCAATTAAGTCTATTTTCCTAAACGCAACTGAAGATAGATCAGCACTAGAGCGATTTCAGCGCTTCGCTGATCTGCTCCTCGGGTGGTTCTTCATAGATTAAGGTTGTGGAAGGGTTCACATGCCCTGCGATCTTCTGCGCGACCTTCACCGACTTCTTTTGCTTGTGGATCACGTTGGTAATGAGTGAGCGCCGCCCACTGTGGGAGCTGGCCTTCTCGATACCCGCCCAGCCACGCAGCATCAGGGCCATGTGTTCCTGTAGGGTATTGGGCGAGTAGGGACCAGCTTTTTGCGTGACAAATAACGGATCGGAGGGTTTAAGTGCCCTTTGTTTTTCGATCCTTACCATAAGGTGCTGCTCAAGCGCCTCGCGTAGATCCGGATCAACGAGCGGGAGATCCCGGGAGCGACCTTTATGTTTCTTTACCGGCGGATAGAAATCCGCTGGATTGATCTCGGCGCCGGCCTTGGCCATGGCCTCGATCTGGCGGATCAGTTGGTTGAAGGCCTCGATGTCAAAACTGACCGTCCGGCGCCGGTATTGGCTCTTTGAACGTTTCATGGCATCGGAACCCTTGGTGTAAGCGGCTGGCAACGACATAACCTCGAGCAGTTGAAAATCATCAC
>NZ_JBHNMF010000045.1:0-14080 GCF_048562965.1 Thiolapillus sp.
TTAAAGACCGGGAAAAAATGCATGCCTGGATGTATCGTATCCTGCACAATTGCTGGATGGAGCATCTGCGCCGCGCCAGACCCACAACGGATCTCGAGCAGGTGCCGGTGGAAACGGGCGGCAGCCTGGAAGGCAAACTCGAGCAGCAGCAACTGGCCGCCCGGGTGCGTCAGGCGGTAGGCCGTTTGCCCCTGGGGCAGCGGGAGGTGGTCACCCTGGTGGATCTGGAAGAGTTCCGCTATGCGGAGGTTGCCGAGATACTGGATATACCCATCGGCATGGTGATGAGCCGCCTGAACCGGGCCAGAAAGACCCTGCGGACGGAACTGCTGCACCTGCAGACGCCTGTAGTACGTGAGGAAACTATTTTGAGGCGAGTGAAATGAACAAATACAGACCGGAAGCGATGCATGAAAAACTCAATGCGCTGGCCGACAACGAGCTGAATGCACGGGATACAGAGACACTGATGGCCCAGCTTGACCGGGATGAAGAGCTTCGCGGTGAGCTTTGTGACATTCGCCGGGTCAAAGACCTGCTGCAGTATGCTTATCCGGAAGAGCCTGTGGAGAAAACTGCTGCACGAAAATCCACTTATCTGGCACGCGCTGCCGCCGTGCTGGTGCTGGTGCTGTCCGGCTTTGCCGGGGGCTGGATGCTGTCGCCTGATATGGGATCGCCTGATCAGGGATTCCGTCTGACAGATGTGAATGCAGATGTAATGAAAGTGGTCTTGTACCTGGGTGATTCCGATCCAGACAAGTTTTCCAAGACGCTGCAGACCGCTGAGGAATTACTGAAGCGTTACGAGACCAACGGCACGGAAGTCTACGTGGTGACCAGTGCGGGTGGTGTGGACCTGCTGCGTACGGCCACCAGTTCGGTTGCCGCCGACATCAGTGCGCTCAAGGAGCGTTATGCTTCCCTGCATTTCGTCGCCTGTAACAACACACTGTTCAATCTGAAGAAGAAAGGTCAGCCCATCCAACTGGTGAACGAGGCCGAGGTCGCGCCTTCCGCGGTGAGCTTCGTGGTCGATCACCTGAAGAAAGGCTGGACCTACATGGCCATCTGATCCGAGGTCGCTGCCTGCAAGGTTTTCAGGTTATCTCTGAATACAGCTGAATGTATTCGCTGGCGCTTTTGGTCCAGCCGAAGTCTTGTGCCATGGCCGTGCGTATCAGCTTGTGCCATTCGGCGGTGTTCTGATACAGCTTCAGGGCACGTTCCACGGCATGCAGCATGGATGCTGCACTGGGTTCGTGGAAGACGAATCCTGTTGCAGTGCCGTTTTCCAGGTTCTCCTGCGTCGCATCCACGACCGTATCCGCCAGGCCGCCCACATGGTGAATCAGGGGTGGCGTGCCATAGCGCAGGCTGTACATCTGATTCAGTCCGCAGGGTTCGAAGCGGGAAGGCATGAGGAACACATCTGAACCGGCCTCGATGCGATGGGCCAGTTCTTCCGAATAGCCCAGGGTCAGCAGCAGCCGTTGTGGATAGAGTGCTGCCATTTCCCGCAGTGCGCTTTCGTAGTGTTTTTCCCCGGAACCCAGAATCACGATTCGGGCATCATGGTTGTCCAGAATGGAAGGGATGATCTGCAGGAGGAGATCCACGCCTTTCTGTTCCACCAGTCTGCCGATGAAGCCCAGCAGCGGAGTATCCAGCTGGTCATCCTGCAGGAACAGGCCCAACTGCTCCAGCAGCGCCTGCTTGTTACTGCGTTTGCCCGCGAGATAGCGGTGTTTGAGTGAATAATGGACAGGCAGATAGGAATCGGTGGCCGGATTCCAGATGTCCTGGTCTATGCCGTTCAATATGCCCTTCAGCTTGTGATGGTTGGAGCGCAGGACGCCGTCGAAGCCATAACCAAAGCCCGGCGTCTGGATTTCCTCGGCATAGGTGGGGCTGACGGTGGTGATCTTGTCCGAGAACACGATGCCGGCCTTGAGCATGGAGAAATTGCCGAAGAATTCAGTCGCGTCAGCAGACCACCACTCACTCGGCAGCTGCAGATGGGTGAATTCCTCATGCGAGAAGACCCCGCTGTAGGACAGGTTGTGGATGGTATAGACGCTGGTCGGAGCTTCTGGAATGAGCTTGAGAAAAGCCGGCAGCAGTCCGGTCTGCCAGTCATGGCCGTGTACCACATCCGGCTTCCAGTCGAGAATGTCGCCGGAAGACGCCAGTTGTGCCACCGCGCGGGAAAATACGGTGAAGCGCTCGGCATTGTCATGCCAGTTGTAGCCGTCCGGGTGCAGGTAGGGACTGCCGGGACGGTCGAACAGGTCCGTCGCATCCACCAGCAGCAGAGGAACACCCAGGTGGTGGTCGTCGGTTTCCAGGATACGGATCATGTGCATGCGTCCGGCGCCCTGTACCTGCAGCCAGCCGGCGATGCGCAGGCTGGCGATCTGTTCCAGGATCAGGCGGTAGGCAGGCAGAATCACCCGCACATCCATGCCCTGCTGCTGCAGGGCGCGGGGCAGGGCGTGGACGACATCACCCAGTCCGCCGGTCTTCACCAGTGGATAGGCTTCACTTGCGGCAAAAAGTATCTTCATCGCTTCGGTTTCAGTATCAGTGCTGCCAGGGGCGGCAGAGTCAGTTCTATGGAATGGTCGAAGCCCATCCAGGGCGTGTCCTGTACCTCGATATAGCCGGCATTGCCCGTGTTGCTGCCGCCGTACCAGCTGGAATCACTGTTCAGGCATTCCTGGTAGCTTTCAGCGGCGGGCACGCCGATCCTGTATCCAAGACGGGGAACCGGTGTGAAGTTGAACAGGCACAGCAACAGATCTTCCGGATTGTCGCTGCTGCGACGGACAAAGCTCAACACCGACTGTTCGGAATCATGGCAGTCTATCCACTGGAAGCCTTCGCTGTCGAAGTCGGTCTGGTACAGGGAGGCTTCGTTCCGGTACAGCCTGTTCAGGTCGGTGACCAGTTTGTGTACGCCCTGATGGTCGGGAAACTCCATGAGTGGCCAGTCCAGTGCGGACTTGGCATCCCATTCGGTCCACTGGCCGAACTCGCTGCCCATGAACAGCAGCTTCTTGCCCGGGTGGGCATACTGGTAGGCATACAGCAGCCGCAGGTTGGCGAAACGCTGCCACACATCGCCCGGCATCTTGTCCAGCATGCTTCTTTTCAGATGCACCACCTCATCGTGGGAGAAGGGCAGCACGAAGTTTTCAGTCCACAAATAGAGCTGGCTGAAGGTCAGCTTGTCATGGTGGTACTTGCGGTAGATGGGATCCGTTTCCATGTAGGACAGGGTGTCGTGCATCCAGCCCATGTTCCACTTCATGGAAAAGCCCAGGCCACCCATGTACGGCGGGCGGGATACCATGGGCCAGGCGGTGGACTCTTCCGCGACGGTGATGACACCCGGAAAATTGCTGTGGACAACCTCGTTCATTTCCCGCAGGAAGGAGATGGCCTCCAGGTGTTCGCGACCGCCAAATTCATTGGGTGTCCAGTCGCCATCTTCCCGGGAGTAGTCCAGGTAGAGCATGGATGCCACTGCATCCACACGCAGGCCGTCGATATGGAATTCCTCGATCCAGTACAGTGCGTTGGAGATGAGGAAGTTGCGCACTTCGTTGCGGCCGAAATCGAATATCAGGGTGCCCCAGTCGCGGTGCTCGCCCTTCCTCGGGTCGGCATGTTCGTACAGGGGCTCGCCGGTAAAGCGCGCCAGGGCGAATTCGTCCTTGGGGAAGTGGGCCGGTACCCAGTCCAGGAGTACGCCGATGTCCTGCTGGTGGCAGGCATCGATGAAATGACGCAGGTCGTCTGGACTGCCGAAGCGGGCGGTGGGGGCATAATAACCGGAGACTTGGTAACCCCAGGATTCATCCAGCGGGTGCTCCATGACAGGCAGCAGTTCGATATGCGTGTAGCCCAGCTCCTTGACATAGGGTACCAGTTCTTCTGCCATTTCCAGCCAGGTATAGAAACTGCCGTCTTCATGCTGACGCCAGGAACCGGGATGCAGTTCGTAGATGGAGACAGGGCTTCGCTGCCAGTCCCAGTGGTTGCGGTTTTCGATCCAGCCGTTGTCTTCCCAGTCATAGTTGTCGGCCGCGGTGATCAGCGATGTGGTGTCCGGGCGCATGGCCATGCGCTGGGCATAGGGATCTGTTTTGGTGATCAGATGGCCATCATGGCTGAACAGCTCATACTTGTAGCTGTCGCCGGGATGCAGGCCGGGAATGAACAGTTCCCAGACGCCGGAATGGCCGCGGTTGCGCATGGGGTGGCGCAGGCCGTTCCAGCCGTTGAAGTCGCCGACGATGCTGATGCGCTGCACATGGGGCGCCCAGACCGAGAACAGGCAGCCGGAAACGCCGTCGATCTCCTTGAGCCGGGCGCCCAGGAAACGCCAGGCATGGTGATGCTTGCCTTCGTTGAACAGATGCAGGTCCCAGTCGGAAAGCTGGGGATCGAAGCTGTAGGGGGAGACCGCCTGGTGCCAGCTCCCGTCATGTTTTTCCTGCCAACGCAGTTCGTAGTGCAGCGGCAGTTGCTCATGCTGTGTTTTATCCAGCCGGATGACGAACAGATCGGATCCTTCCACCCTGTTCATGGCACCGATACCCAACAGTTCCACCTTCTCGGCATTGGGCATGAAGGCGCGGATGATCCAGCCTTTGTTCAGGGGATGTCGGCCGAGGTAGTCGAAAGGGTCGTGATGACGGCCTTGCTGCAGTCGTTCCAGATGATTCATGATGATGTTTTCCGTTTACTGCGTATGATCTGATCGTGAATATGTGGCGACAGATCATCTGCGGATAATTGTTCCCACTGAAATTTCCAGCGCCAGTTGCCGTTGGCCACTCCAGGGGTGTTCATGCGTGCTTCGCTGCCGAGCTTGAGGAAGTCCTGCAGCGGGATGATGGCGAGGTTGGCTTTGGATTCCAGCACCGTTTCGATCATCTTATCCACCAGGTCGTCTTCCGGCTGCATGTGCAGCATATCCCGGACAAACTGCTGTGTGTTTTCCGGTAATGCCTGATACCAGCCCAGCGTGGTGTCGTTGTCATGCGTGCCCGTATAGGCCACGCAGTTGGGAACGATATTCTGGGGTTTGTGGGGGTTGTCCTCGAAGGCATCGAAGGCAAACTGCAGCACTGCCATGCCAGGCAGTCCGTATTTTTCCTTGAGCTTGCGGACTTCCGGCGTGATGACGCCCAGGTCCTCCGCTACCAGTGGCAGAGGGTCTATGCGGTGCTTGAGAGCTGCCAGCAGTGCGTCGCCGGGTACCTTCTGCCAGTGGCCGTTGAAGGCGGTTTCTTCCTTTGCATCGATCATCCATACGGCTTCCAGGCCCAGGAAATGATCGATACGCACCAGGTCGAACCACTGAAAATGGTGCTCCAGTCGGGCCAGCCACCATTCGAAATTCTCCTGCAGATGATAGTCCCAGTCGTAGTGGGGATTGCCCCAGCGCTGACCGTTCTCCGAGAAATAATCCGGTGGTACGCCGGTCACCCAGGCTGGCTTGCCCTCATCGTCGAGCATGAACCGTTTTGGACAGGCCCATACGTCGGCACTGTCGTGAGCCACAAAAATGGGCATGTCGCCGAACAGATGTATGCCTCTGTCCCGGGCATCGCTGCGCAGCTTCTGCCAGTTGTGATGCAACTGGAACTGCTTCCACTTTATTGCCTGCAGGCTGTCGTGGTAGGTGCTGGCGAACTGCTGCAGGGCATCGGGATCACGCCACTTCAGTTCCTCGGGCCAATCGAACCAGGCGGCTTCCCTGTTGGCTGTCTTTATGCAGCGGAACAGGGCATAGTCGTGCAGCCAGTGAGCTTCCTGTCGGCAAAAAGCCTGGTAGTGGCTGTTGTCTGCATCATAAGGCGCACGACTGTCCAGCAGGGCCGGATTGGCGGCAAAGGCTGACAGGCACTGATACGGCGAAAAATCTGCCTGGGGTACGCCCAGGGGCAGCATCTGCCAGACAGTCAGATCACTTGCGGACATGAAGTCCAGCCATCTACGGGCATCTTTCAGGGTGCCCGAAGGCAACGAGGTGGGATGCAGCAGAACGCCCGCCCTTCTTTGCTGCAGGTTGCAGGGCATGTAGGGCATGTTCAGTTACGCCTCATGGTGCCTGCATTCTCCATTTGTCCGCCGCCGGTGGATATGGGTGTGTCCAGCGTAGCCGGTGGGGTCATATCCAGGGCGCAGTACAGGGTTCTGAGCTGGATGCGGAACAGCCGGTCAAAATCATTGACGCTGTCGGAGGGGTTGTAGTCGCCGAACCACCAGAACCAGTCCGATGCTTCACATATGGCCAGCAGGCGGGTAGCGGTTTCCGCCTTTTTTTTGCTCAGCAGGGCAATTCTGTTGTCGAAAGCGGTCTTGGCATCTGCCAGCAGATCCCAGGCGTGGTTCTTGTCGGCGCTGCCTATCCAGGTCGAGAAGCTGCCATACACCCAGCTGCCGGGAACCAGGTGGGAGAGGGTATCCTTGCGCACCCGGTTGCTTGCTTCGGAAAAGGTGGTGCTTTGAATGACCTCACTGTCGCTTACGGCCTGGTACAGCGCGTCCAGGAAGTAGTGTCCGTTGTTGGGGTAATACTCCCAGGCGTTTTCACCGTCGAGAATGACGGAAACCACATGATCACCCGCTTCGTCGCCCAAGGAACCTGCGATCCTTTCAAGGTGTCCCAGGAAATCGGTGACCGCGTCATCGGCATGCCATTTGCTGTATTCGAATCCGATGAGGTCGGACAGGCCGTCATCACGAAAATACAGCAGGGTCTGGTTTTCGTTCAGCCTGTAGGGGATGAACAGGGCTCTGCGGCAGGCCATGTCATCGGGGTCGCAGGCGGAGGTCATGCAACTGTGGTGCCAGACGGCTTCGCCGGAAGCGGTCCAGCGGACGTCAAGCTCGTCCAGCAGTTTCAGGGCATCATCACTCACGGCGCCTTCGGAAAGCCAGATTCCCTGCGGCCTGAATCCGAAAAAGTGCTCGAAACGCTGTATGCCGTAGCGCAGATGCCAGCGCGAGCGCTCCACGCCATCCGGGTAGTGGGAATGCTCCGGCATGGGGGCATCCGGCTGGGTTTCGATCATGTTGTTGAAATCGTTCAGCAGGGGCACGATGGGGTGTCCCCAGGGAGTCATGGATATTTCGACCTGTCCTCTTTCCGCCAGCTTGCGGTAGCGGGGGATGATGCTTTCGAGCGTTTTCTGGATGATCTGCAACAGGGTGCGCTGGTCTTCGCTGCTGAAACTTCGGGCCTTTTCGATGAGCAGGCGGATTTCTGGCGTCTGTTTCAGCCGGTAGCTGCACCAGGCGAGGTGATACCACATGAGCAGATCCACGAAATACTGCTCATCCAGATAGGTAAGCAGCATTTCCTGTCCCGCCTCTCTGTCGGAGCTGGGAAACTGTTGCAGCAGCGCGTGGAAATGTGGGTAGGGATCGATCATGCGCGGGGCATGTGCCCGGCGGCAGGTCTGGATCAGTTCCCGGCGTTCGTTGACGTTTGGCGGGATGGGGGTGGCGCCTCCCAGCAGGTTGAGCAGTGGGTCGGAGGTGGCTGTGCCATCGTTCAGAAACGCTTTGATCTGCTTCGCATAGTCGTCCAGTTGCTCCAGCAGCACCGGCGCAAAGTTCACCACGGCCTTCATCCGGGGATATTTTTCCAGATGATCCGCCATGTCATCGTAGTCCTTGATGCCATGCAGGTAGACCCAGGGCAGCTGGTAATCGCCATCCAGCCCTTCTCGGTAGTAGGGCTGGTGCATATGCCAGCACAAAACCAGGTTCAGTTTGTTACTCATGTTTCCTCGGGCTTGGTCAAAAATAGATCCTGCCCCAGCATTTCCGGTGTCACCAGCACAATACCTTTGGCCGTGATATGGAAGCGCTTGGCATCTTCCTCGGGATTTTCGCCGATGACGGTGCCGTCAGCAATATAAGTACCCTTGTCGATTATGGCGTTTTGAATACGGCAGTTCTTGCCGATGGTCACCTTGGGAAGAATGACACTGTCCTTGATAGAGGAATGGCTCTCGATCACTGTGGCGAAAAAAATCACAGAGCGTTTGACTCTCGCGCCGGAAATGATGCACCCGCCGGATACCAGGGAATCGATAGCCTCGCCGCGCCGGCCTTCATCGTCGAATACGAATTTTGCAGGTGGATGCTGGGTCTGGTAGGTCCAGACCGGCCAGCCCCGGTCATACAGATTGAGTTCCGGTTCCACCGCACAGAGTTCCATGTTGGCTTCCCAGTAGGAATCCACTGTGCCCACGTCGCGCCAGTAGGCCTGGTTGCCGAGGTCGTCCCTGAAGGGATAGGCGATGGTCTTGGCGGTTTCTATGGCATTGGGGATGATGTTCTTGCCGAAGTCGTGCTCGGAGTCTTCGTCTTCGGCATCCAGCATCAGGGCGTTATAGAGGAAGGCGGTGGAAAACACGTAGATGCCCATGGATGCCAGAGACAGGTCGGGCCGGCCCGGGATTGTTTCCGGATCAGCCGGTTTCTCGGTAAAGCGCGTGACCCGCAGGTCGGTATCGACGGACATGACTCCGAATTCCGTGGCCTCTTCCTTGGGCACTTCGAGGCAGCCGATAGTGAGATCGGCCTCGGAGCGGACATGCACCATGAGCATCTTGGAATAGTCCATGGTGTAGATGTGGTCGCCGCCCAGTACCATGACATAGTCGGGTGCGTGACGGTGCATGATGTCGATGTTCTGGAACAGGGCGTCTGCCGTACCCAGATACCAGTCCTTGGACATGCGTTGCTGGGCGGGCAGTATCTCCACGAATTCACCGATCTCGGCCCGCAGGAAACTCCAGGCACGCTGCAGGTGACGGATCAGCGAATGGGACTTGTACTGGGTGAGGACGTCGATGCGCCGCAATCCGGAGTTGATGCAGTTGGACAGGGGAAAATCGATGATGCGGTATTTCCCGCCAAAAGGGACCGCCGGTTTGGCGCGCCATTTGGTCAGGGCCTTGAGCCTGGAGCCCTGTCCTCCGGCAAGAATCAGCACCAGGGTGTTGCGTGTTATCTCGGTGGCGTTCTTGGTCTGTGTGTAATACTGATAAAGCTTGGCCTGTTCCCGTTCCTTTTCGAGTTTTCTCTTGCTCATGTTGTCACCCGCTGCGCATATTTTTTGCAGGCGCTGCTGGCCTGCGGAAAGTCATTGTTTCTTCAGATAGTTGACCAGCCCGTTGGTTGAGCTGTCGTGACTGGTGCAGGGCAGTGCGCTGTCCAGTTCCTCTTCGATCACGCCTGCCAGCTGCTTTCCCAGTTCCACGCCCCACTGGTCGAAAGCGTTGATGTTCCAGATGACGCTTTCGACGAAAATCTTGTGTTCATAGAGGGCGATCAGCTTGCCCAGGTTGTAGGGCGTCAGATGCCGCATCAACAGCGTGTTGGTGGGCTTGTTTCCCGGAAAGACCTTGTGTGGTGCCAAGGCATCGATCCGGGCTTCGCTCATGCCTGTGTCCGACAGTTCCTTTCTGACCTCTTCCTCGGTCTTGCCCCGCATCAGCGCTTCTGTCTGGGCGATGCAGTTGGCAGAGAGTATTTCGTGGTGCTCACTGATGGGATGGTGGGTGCGGACCGGCAGAATGAAATCTGCGGGCACCAGCTCTGTTCCCTGGTGAATAAGCTGAAAGAAGGCATGCTGACCGTTGGTGCCTGGCTGCCCCCAGATGACTGGGCCGGTATCGTAATCCACAACCTTGCCTTCACGGGTCACCCGTTTGCCGTTGCTTTCCATGTCGGCCTGTTGCAGGTAGGCCGGCAACAGGCGCAGGGAATGATCGTAAGGCAGGATGGCGTGGTTGCCCGCATCGAAAAAATTGCGGTACCAGATACCCAGCAGCCCAAGAATCACCGGCATGTTCTGGGAAAAATCCGCTTCTGCAAAATGCCGGTCCATCTGGTGCGCTCCGCTCAGCAGCTCGCGGAAGTTCTCCATGCCAACCACCAGAGCGATGGGCAGGCCGATAGCAGACCACAATGAGTAGCGTCCTCCGACCCAGTCCCAGAATTCGAACATGTTGTCGTGATCGATACCGAAGGCCTGTACGGCGGAGGAATTGGTGGATACCGCAACGAAATGGTGCCGTATGCGGGAATAATCATCGCCGCTGTTGTCCAGGAACCATTGCCTTGCCGAATGGGCGTTGGTCATGGTTTCCCGGGTAGTGAAGGTTTTTGAGGCGATGACGAAAAGCGTGGTTTCCGGGGAAACCCTGGCAAGGGTCTCGTTGATGTCGGTACCGTCTACATTGGACACGAAATGAGCGGTCAGCCCCTTTTTCCAGTACGGACGGAGCGCGGTGGCAACCATGTGGGGACCTAGGTCGGAGCCACCGATGCCGATATTGACGATGTCTGTGATGGCCTTTCCGCTGTAGCCTTTCCATTCCCCTCCACGAACACGACCGCAGAAATCGTCCATCTGGTCGAGGACGCGGTTGACTTCGGGCATGACATCCTTGCCATCGACCATGACCGGCGTATTCGAGCGGTTGCGCAAGGCAGTGTGCAGGACGGCACGATCCTCGGTGTTGTTGATGTGCTCACCACTGAACATGCGCTTGATCCAGGCTTTCAGGTCAGCCTGTTGTGCCAGATCCTGCAGCAGCCCGAGGGTTTCAGTGGTGATGAAATTCTTGGAATAGTCGAGCAGCAGCTCGCCGAATTCAAGGGAAAACCTCTCGAAGCGCTTGTTGTCGGTGGCAAACAGTTCCTGTAAATGCTGCTGCTTTACCTGCTTTGCGTGTTCCTGCAGGGATTGCCAGGCGGCCTCAAGTTTTTCGGGACTGGATTGTGTTGTTGTGGGCATAGCAGAACTTCAGCCAATTCATCCTTTTTGAAAGCATAACAGATATATGCTGTTGCCTTCATTGGTGATATTGACCCCAGTCATACAAGCCATGAATAATTCAGAAATGTGCAGCAAACGGGATTTGCCGAAGGCGTTGGCCGGATCCGCTTCCAGGAGAAAATGCGGGGCAGGTGATGCCCCTCTTACAACAGGTCTTCTGCCACTTCCAGAAGCTTGTCGGTATCTGCCATATAGAGATTGG
This sequence comes from Thiolapillus sp., assembly GCF_048562965.1. Lineage (NCBI taxonomy): Bacteria > Pseudomonadati > Pseudomonadota > Gammaproteobacteria > Chromatiales > Sedimenticolaceae > Thiolapillus > Thiolapillus sp. Next base: position 11,079 of record NZ_JBHNMF010000045.1, read on the forward strand.
GTTTCATCTCTTTGAGCAGGCCCTTGCGCTTGAAGTCTGCAACGGTGCGACTGGCGGTTTCGGTGGTGATGCCGAGAATGGCGCCCATGTCTTCGCGGTTGAACAGTTCGCAGCGGTTGTCTTCATCACAGACCAGCTTGATCAGCAGGCGGGCCACCCGCTGCCGCGCAGAGCCCGTGGACAACTGTGTGATCCACAGATCCGCATCCGACAGCGCGCGCTGCCAGCGTTTCATCAGTTCGTGATGAAGTTCGGCATTTTCCTTGCTCAGGCGTTGCACCACGTCGATGGGCAGGACACAGACTTCGGTGGTTTGCATGATAACCGCATCGTGCTGATATTCATCTCCCAGCAAGGCCTCCATTCCTGTAACATCCGTGCTGCGCAACAGGCGCACGATGCGCTGGGTGCCGTCCGGCAGGTACTGCACCAGTTTGACCAGCCCACTGCGAATGGTGAACAGTCTGTCCGCCTTGTCACCTGCGTGGTAGAGAATATCGCCCGGCTGCAGCGGCAACTGTTCGATGGGCTTGTGAATATGCTCGAAATCCTTTTCTTTCAAACCGGCGAACAGCACCGAGTCACGTATGGAGCATGCGCTGCAGTTTGCCTCGCCCTTCCAGGCATCTTCTTGGGTGACAGTCTTGATCATGGCAGGTTGGATTTGGTCCGTACTCCCCGAACTCATCTATTCGCGGCTATATGAAAAGTGATTTGCAGCGCAATGATAACAATCAAGCAACAACAGTTAATAGCACTATTTTATTCATGTCATCCACTGTTTTGGTAAATACAAACTATGTCACTGTTTTCACTTAAAAAAGTATCGCTTTCCTTCGGTCATCCAGCACTGCTGGAAGATATTGATCTCAGTCTTGGCAAAGGGGAAAGGATCTGCCTGATCGGCCGGAACGGTGAAGGCAAATCCACGCTGATGAAGCTTATCACCGGCGAACTGACAGCAGACAGCGGTGAAATCAGGATGGCTCAGGGCGCCCGTATCGCACGCCTCAGCCAGGAGGTGCCGGATGACTACAATGGCAGCGTATTCGAACTCGTGGCGGATGGTCTGGGTGAGCTTGCCGGACTGATCAAGGACTATCATGCGGCCTGTGTCAGCCTGGCCGATGATGGCGGGGAGAATGCAATGAACCTCTTGTCCCGGATACAGCAGAAAATGGAATCTGCCGGTGGCTGGCAACTGGAGCAGCAGGTGGAACAGGTCATTTCGCGCATGGAACTGGATGCGGATGCAGAATTTTCCAGTCTCTCGGGAGGTATGAAAAGGCGGGTGCTGCTGGCCCGCGCGCTGGCAGGTGACCCGGATCTGCTGCTGCTGGATGAGCCCACCAACCATCTGGATATCGAGTCCATTGCCTGGCTGGAGGATTTCCTGCTCGGCTGGCGGGGCAGCCTGCTTTTCATCACCCATGATAGGGCGTTTCTGCGCAGACTGGCCACGCGGATCATCGAGCTGGACCGGGGCAGTATTACCGACTGGCCCGGCGACTACGACAACTACCTGCGGCGCAAGGCGGAAATGGAAAATGCCGAGGCAAAGGAAAACGCCCGTTTCGACAAGAAGCTGGCCCAGGAGGAGGTCTGGATCCGGCAGGGCATCAAGGCCAGGCGCACCCGCAACGAAGGGCGTGTGCGGCAGTTACAGGCCATGCGTGAAGCGGCCAGACAACGGCGCAAGAAGCAGGGTACGGCCCGGCTGGAGATGAACAAGGGAGACCTGTCTGGCAAGCTGGTGTGCGAGGCAGAGCATGTCAGCTATGCCTGGGATGAACAGCCTGTGATCCGTGATTTCAGCACCACCATCCTGCGCGGCGACCGGGTGGGTATCATCGGACCGAATGGCTGTGGCAAGTCCACTTTGCTCAATCTTCTGTTGGGAAAACTGCAGCCGGACAGCGGCCTGATCAGGATGGGGAGCAAAGTGGAAGTCGCCTATTTCGATCAGCTGCGTGCGCAGCTGGACCTGGAAGCCACGGTCATCGACAACGTGGCCGGCGGCAGAGATACAGTCACCGTCAACGGGCTCCCGAAGCACATCATCGGCTACCTGCAGGATTTTCTTTTTCCGCCAGCGCGGGCGCGGCAGCCGGTCAAGGCATTGTCGGGAGGAGAACGCAATCGCTTGCTGCTGGCCAAACTGTTCGTCAGGCCGGCGAATCTGCTGGTAATGGACGAACCGACCAACGACCTTGATGTGGAAACCCTTGAGCTGCTTGAAGAATTGCTGCTGGACTATCAGGGTACCCTGCTGCTGGTCAGCCATGACAGGGTGTTTCTGGATAACGTGGTAACCAGCAGTCTGGTATTTGAAGGGGACGGGCAGGTGAACAGCTATGTTGGAGGTTATTCAGACTGGCTGGCACAACGCAACCGGTCTCCCGAAAAGAAAAGTTCTGCTGCCGACAAACTGAAACAGCTGCCGGCTTCCGGCCCCAAAAAGGGGTCTTCGGGAAAACTGGGCTACAAGGATCAGCGGGAATTGAATGCCTTGCCTGGAGACATAGAAACACTGGAGTCCGACCGGGAAAAACTGGAATCTGTTCTGGCGGACCCCGAGCTCTATCGCAAAGAGCCCGAAAAAGTGGCTGAACTGACTTCACGCATGCAGGAACTGGATCAGGAGCTGGAAGCAAAATATGCACGCTGGGATGCGCTGGAAGAAAAACGCCTGCAATTGAAGGAGGCGGCAGACTGACAAAGCCGCTGAAAAAGCCGGTTTTGTGTGCAATATCCTGCTTTTACGCTGTAAAAATGCTTGAGCTGCTATAATTCATAGTATAGGGTCTTGAGATGCATTTCCCAGATGACGCGGTATGTGGAATTCCGTGACATTGAATATCATGTAGTCCGGTCTGCCCATTGGCAGGCGAGGGGATAATTACAACTTGGTAAACCACCGCCTGTGGCGGTGAGACACGAAAAGGCTCTGCCGTACCGGCGTGCGAAGTAAGAAAATGGCCTCCTTTGAACCGGCAAGTTCT
>NZ_JBHNMF010000046.1:0-13973 GCF_048562965.1 Thiolapillus sp.
AGTTGTTGCGTAGTGCTTGGTGACCAGGACGGCTGGGGCACCAATAGGTTGTCAAAGGCCGAGTCGATTTTGGGGACTGGGATGTCCCAAAATCTATCACGAGGCCGAAGACACGCTTGCGACGGGCGCGGGCACCAATTCAAGCTGACCCGCGGCATGGGCATGCCCTATGTGGGAAAGACCATCGAAGTGCCCCAGGGCAAGTATTTCGTCATGGGGGATCACCGCAACAACAGCGCCGACTCCCACTTCTGGGGTTTCGTGGATCAGGACAGGATCATGGGCCGGGTGGTGGGCATCGCCCTGTCATTCTCCACCGAGCGGGGCTGGGACCGGCTTGCCTTGCCGGTTCACTGAGCCGTATCCATCTTTGTCCACCACAGAGTCGCCCCAGCCACGGAGGCGGGCATGGCGGCGAAGTTGATCACCGGGATCATCATCAGCAGATTGGCACCTGCGCCGAAGGCCCAGGTCTGAAAAGGGCGCTTGCGCAGGCGTTGACGTTGCTCCCTGGGGCGGAGGTGATGATTGCCCATGGGATAGTCCACGTATTCGATGCTCAGGAACCAGAATCCCAGCAGCAGCCACAGTACCGAGCCGATGGCGTTCAGGCAGGGAATGATCATCAGGATCAGTACCGGGATGGCGCGCAGCAGAAAATACCAGATCTTTCCCAGTTCACCGCTGATGGCGGGGATGATCTCGGCCATGAGGCTGCCGCTGTGATCTTCCGGCAGCTGGCCGGTAATCTGTTTTTCCACCTGGGCAGCCAGGATGCTGTTGAAGGGTGAGGCGATGAGGTTGGCCACCATGGTAAAGGTGTAGAAGGCAATCACCAGATAAGTGAGCGCAAACAGGGGCCAGAGCAGCCATTCGAGGTAACTCATCCAGCTGTCGGCAGGCAGAACCCAGTCGATGAACTCCTGGAAGTAGATACTGCCGATCCAGGCGGTGAGGCTGAAGATGAGGATATTGATGAACAGCGGCGCGAACACATAGCGCCGCAATCCCCTGCGAAACAGCATGCCCAGCCCCTGAAACGGCAGCAAAAAGACTGCAATCAGTGATGTCATTTTGCGATGCTGCGCTTGAACCAGTTTCTGATCATGCGTTTTTCCATTCCGAGGGGTTCTCCACTGCTGGTGCGCATGGCGGCGCTCATGGTTCTGCTCTGCAGTTTTTCATCACCTTCCTTGAGCACATTGCCGCTGGCATCCAGCAGGCGGTAGTGGAACGTCATCCGGGCGGGGTAGCTGTCCTTCACCACACGCACGTCCTGGTGCTGGGTGCGGGCACCGGTAAGTTTTACATCACCTGCCAGATCCAGGTCGGTAACCGTCATTTCCAGTTTCTGACCGTCGGGGAGTGTCGCGGCAAGTTTCTGTATCGTGTCTTCGAGTTCTTTGAAAGTTCTGGCCTGGAATTCCTCCTGGGAGCCGCTGGAGGCCATGACGTCGGTGTAACCGGCCGGATTGGACCAGTGTATTTCGGCGCTGCCGCCGGCCTTTGCCAGGGTCGGGAGCAGCATGATGCTGAATATAGCGATAAGTGTTTTCATACATTGACCTCTTTGTTTTCTGTGATCCATTAGATGCCTAAACAGTCCACAGGTTCAGATGAGGGAGGCAAGCGATCCGGCAGCAGGCCCCACCGTTTACCGCAGTCAAGATCATTTAATGCGTCATGATACCTGCCCCAGGCTGCCAGCGGAACAGTTTGATGGGCTGTGCAAATGTGGCAAAACCTGTGCGTATCATCTACATTTACCCTGTGATGGCTGTATTTCACATCTGTAATTTAAAACTGATGGCCCACGGAGGGCAGTATCATGCTGAAAAGAAAAATTCTGTTTACGGTTGCGGCCAGTGTTTTTTTGGGCATGTCTACACTGGTGCAGGCCACTGAAGGCAAGCTGGTGGTTGTGACATCGTATCCACCGGACACCACCACGACTTTCAAGAAGGCCTTTGAGAAGAAGTACCCTGGTATCAAAGTCGAGATGCTGAAGAAAAAAACCACGGCAGGCGTCAAATATCTTCAGGAAACAGCCGGCAACAACACATCCGATTTGTTCTGGGCATCGGCTCCGGATGCGTTCGAGATACTCAAGGGGGATGATCTCCTGCAGAAATACCAGACGAAAGTAAAGGGCATCCCGGAGAAAGTCGGGGCCTTTCCCATCAATGATCCCGACGGTTATTACAAGGGCTTTGCCGCATCCGGTTACGGCATCATGTGGAACACCCGCTATCTCAAGGCGAAGAAACTGCCTGTTCCCCATGAATGGGAAGATCTGACGAAGGCCGTATACCACAATCACGTTGGCATGAGCGCTCCCTCGCGTTCCGGCACGACGCATCTGACGGTGGAAACAGTGCTGCAGGGCAAGGGTTGGGAAGAAGGCTGGGCCACCTGGAAGGAGATAGCAGGTAACATGAAGACCATCACCGAACGCAGTTTTGGTGTGCCGGATGGTGTGAACAGCGGACAGTTCGGTATCGGTATCGACTTCTTCGGGCTTTCTTCCAAGGCCTCCGGATTCCCCGTCGATTTCGTGTATCCCAGGGTGACTACGCTGGTTCCCGCAAATATTGCCATCGTGAAGAATGCACCCCACAGGGAGACAGCGGCTGATTTCATCGAATTCCTGCTCTCCGACGAAGGGCAGGCGCTGCTGCTGGACCCTAAGATCATGCGCCTGCCGGTCAATCCCAAGGCCTATGCCAAGGCACCGGCGAATTTTCCGAATCCCTTCAAGGACAACTCCATCGGTTCTGGCGTGAAGTTTGATCTGGCATTGTCGAAATCCCGCTACAACGTGGTCAATTCCCTGTTCGATGTCATGATCACCTATCGGCTGGATGATCTGCGCACTGCGGTGAAGGCGATCCAGGATGCAGAAGCCGCGCTCCAGGGTAATAACAACCCGGCCGCCCAAAAACTGATTGCGCAAGCAAAAGACCTGGTGAATGCCGTGCCCATCGATGCGGCGAAAGCCAGCGATGAGGCGTTCAACAGTATTTTCAAGAAGAAACGCAAGAAGGCCAGCACCAAGGTTACCGGCCGTCAGGCCGAGATCGAGCAGCAATGGGATGAGATGATCAAGGCCAATTACGCCAAGGCAACCCAGTTGGCGAACAAGGCCAAATCCATGCTCTGACAGAAGATGACAGCAGGCCGGTGAAATGCCGGTCTGTTGCCAGTGCACGGAAAAACAATCATGACAAAACAACGCGGCCCGTTTTTTGCAGGACTACTGATCGCCCTGATACTGCTGGCCTTCCTGGTCATTCCCGTTGTGCAGGTCATCTATGTGGCCTTTCAGGATCCGGCAAGCGGTGCGCTGACCCTGGTCAATTTCAGCGATTTTTTCCGCTCATCCCTGTTTCAGGAATCGTTCTTCAATTCCTTCTATGTGGCTGCCATGTCGGTCGTGGTGGCGACCATCATCGCTTTGCCACTGGCCTATTTCACTTCGCGTTTCAATTTTACCGGAGCCGCCATCATTCAGACCCTGGGCTTCATACCCCTGATCATGCCTCCCTTCGTGGGCGCTGTGCCCATGCTGCTGCTTTTCGGCGAGAACGGATCCGTCAACCTGCTGCTGGATGAGCATCTCGGGTTCACCATTCCTTTCATGGAGGGTCTGAACGGCGTTATCTTTGTACAGAGTATCCACTATTTTCCTTTCATACTGATCAATCTGTCGGCGGCCCTGAACAACGTGGACAGATCCATGGAGGAGTCGGCGCAGAATCTTGGCGCCAGTGGTATGCGCCTGTTTCGACGTATCGTTTTCCCGCTGGCCATGCCCGGCTATGTTGCAGGGGCCGCGCTGGTGTTCCTGAAGGTGTTCGATGATCTGGGTACGCCATTGTTGCTGAACGTGAATACCATGCTGGCGCCCCAGGCCTATCTGCGCATCTCATCCATAGGTATCTCGGACCCCATGGGTTATGTGATTTCGGTGATCCTGGTGGTGTTCTCCCTGTTCGCCCTGTGGACCTCCATGCTGGCGCTGAAAGGCAAGGACTATTCCACCCTGCAGAAAGGCGGTGGCGGCATGCTCAAGCGTGAACTGCGCGGCGGGCAGAAGATCGCTGCCTATGCGCTTATCCTGCTCATCCTGCTGCTGGTGCTCTCGCCGCATATCGGGTTGACCCTGCTGTCCTTCGGCACGGTCTGGTCCTACAGCCCCTTGCCAGATGCCTATACACTGGACCACTACCGCATGGTGTTCGGTTCGGCGCGGGAGTACATCACCAACACCCTGCTGTATGCGGGACTGGCCGCCAGCTTCGATGTCATACTGGCAACAGCCATTGCCTATATCGTGTACCGCACCGGCATGAAAGGCCGGAAATGGCTGGACTATATCGCCACCGCATCTCTGGCGGTACCAGGGGTGGTACTGGGTATCGGCTATCTGCGCACCTACAATGATTTCAACGTGCCTTTTCTCGACAAGCCCCTGGCCTCCTGGTGGGTGATTATCGTGGTGGCGCTCACCATTCGCCGCTTGCCCTACGCCCTGCGCGCCTGTGTGGCTGCGCTGCAGCAGGTTAGCGTGATGCTGGAGGAAGCGGCACAGAATCTCGGTGCGACGCGCTCCCGCACATTGTGGCGGGTGGTCGTGCCTTTGATGAGTGGGGGGATGATCGCCGGTTTTGTCACCAGCTTTGCCACGGCATCCGTGGAGTTGTCCGCCACCATCATGCTGGTGTCCCAGGAATCCGATGCGCCCCTGGCCTTCGGTATCTATGAGTTCATGCAATCCGCTTCCGGGCGGGGAGCCAGAGCCGCCCTGGGCATGATTGCCGTGGTCATCGTGGGCCTGGGTACCTATTTTTCCCACCGTGTGATCGAACGCAGCCACAAGCTGCGTACCGCAGAAAGACAAATTGCAGAGGAAGTGACATGAGCAGCGAATCAGTGGGGATCTCCATCAGGAACCTTGGTCTGGCCTTCGGTGACAATGAGGTGCTCAGGGACATCAGCCTGGATATTGCACCGGGGGAATTCTTTGCCTTTCTCGGCCCTTCCGGCAGCGGAAAATCCACGCTACTGCGTGCGGTGTCCGGTTTTGGGCCCAGGCCCAGCGGCCAGATACTGATCGGAGGGGAGGATGTGGTGGATCTGCCTCCCTGGAAACGCAATCTGGGCATGGTGTTTCAGAGCTATGCGCTGTGGCCCCACATGACGGTGCGGAAGAACATCGCTTTTGGCCTGGAGGAGCGTCGCCTGCCGGCAGCTGAAATCAGGAGACGGGTGGATGAAGCGCTGGAGCTGGTTGGCATGACAGCGTTCGCCGGGCGGCGGCCGTCACAGCTTTCCGGAGGCCAGCAGCAGCGGGTGGCCATCGCCCGTACCATCGTTGTCGAGCCAAAGGTGCTGCTGCTCGATGAACCCCTGTCCAACCTTGATGCCAACCTGCGTATCCAGATGCGCCGCGACATCCGCGCCCTGCAACAGCGCCTGCAGCTCACTACCATCTTCGTCACCCATGATCAGGAAGAGGCGAATACCACATCAGACCGCATGGCCGTACTCAACGATGGCTATCTGCAACAGGTAGGAACTCCCATGGAACTGTATGACAACCCGTCTAACCTGTTCGTGGCGCGCTTCCTGGGAACGGCAAACATCCTGCCGGGAAGCATCGTCGAGGAAGACGGGCGCAAGGCCTTTGTTTCGGACAGCTGCGTGACCTTCCGCCTGGATATCGAAGGGGAGGGGCAGCGTTCCATCGTTTTCCGTCCCCAGAACGCCAGTATTCACTGTGGCCGGGTGGAAGCCGATGACGCGCATATCGACTTGCCGGGCGTGATCGTGCACACCGAGTTTCTCGGCAGCATCGTGCGTTATGGGGTGAAAGTGGGCAATGAAACCCTGCTGCTGGATCTGCCCCATATCCAGGGAGAAGGTCTGATCGCAGAAGGTACAGAGGTTACCGTGCTGGTGGCCAGGGAACGGATTCTGGCCTTGGCCGGATAAGCCCGCTTCCTACAGATAGAGAAAGCCCAGGATAACCGCGCCGAGAAACAGCCGGTAAATGGCGAAAGGCGCCATGCCGATACGTTCGATGAAGCGCAGGAAGAAATGGATGGTGGTGTAGGCGGCGACAAAGGAGAGGGCCACGCCGAGGCCCAGGTCCTGCCAGTTGACGCTTTCCTCCAGCAGGAACAGGTCCTTGCCCACCCAGATTACCGAAGCCAGTATGGTCGGTATGGCCAGCAGAAAGGAGAAACGCGAGGCGGCTTCACGGGTGTAGCCCAGCATCAGTGCGGCGGCCATGGTGATGCCGGAGCGGGAAGTGCCGGGAATCAGGGCAACAGCCTGGGCGACGCCGATGAACAGGGCATCTTTCAGGTTCATGCTGCCGATATGGCGGTTACGTTTCGAATGGCGGTCAGCCCACCACAGCAGCAGGCCGATGAGGATGGTGGTGGCGGCAATCACCTGGGGGGCGCGCAGCTGGTGTTCCACCAGGTCTTTGATCAGAACGCCTACTACCATCACCGGGATGGTCGCCAGGATGATTGCCCAGCCCAGGCGACTGTTGGGCGTGGACTTACCCGATGGCATCAGTGAGGCAAACCAGTCGTGCAGCATCAGCAGGACTTCCTTGCGGAAATACAGGACCACTGCCAGCAGGGTTCCGAGGTGCACGGCAAGATCGAAGGCAAGACCCTGATCGGCATAGCCAAAGACATATGGCGCCAGAATGAGGTGGGCCGAGCTGGATATGGGCAGGAATTCTGTAAATCCCTGTATCAGTGCCAGAATGATTATCTGTATCAGGTCCATGATGCTTGCCGTGCTTGTCTGGTGAACAAATCAGGCAGCATCATACGCCGTAGGCGGGCTGTTGAAAAACCGTAATGCAGGTTCGTCATGGGATGAGGGGGTGGCCAGGGCAGCGACAAAGCCGTCGGCGGCGAAGAAATGGCGGCAGTGCAGGTCGTCGGGCGGGACCGGGGTGGCGAAGATGCCGTATCCGAAAGCTTTCTGACGGGCTTCAAGGGCCGTCCATTGCCGAAAGAACAGCAGCTGCTGGTTTTCACCGGCCATGGGCGCCGACCACTGTTGCCATACTTCAGTAGAAAACGTGCGCCTGGCAATACGTGAGGGGTATTTCATGTCGCGGATTTTTTCCAGATCGATACCCACAGGATGTAGTGCACTGATGGCGAGCAACCCCAGTTCGTGACTGTGGGAAAGATTGAAATGCACGGGCAGGCGCGCCAGCTCCGGTTTTCCTCCCGGCCTGACAATGAAACTGAGCCTGGCAGGCGCTTCATCCAGATAAGAGGCGAGAATGCCACGCAGCTGCAAGCGGCTGTTCAGATAGCGTCGCGCGGCTTCCGGCCGGCGTATGTCCGTAAACCGTGACCGTTCTTCGCTGCTCAGGATCGAGAGACTGCCGGAAGTGGGCTGATCCAGGTCGAATCGCCATATATGCACTTCTCCCGGCTGCAGCCTATTCACAGTATCGAAGCTGCCTTCCGACCAGTGAGGGATGTGTATGCCTGCGGGTGTTGTTCCGGCGCTTGCCAATTGGGATCTGTGTGCTCGGGAGTTGCTGAATTGATACCTTAACAAGTGTATCATTTCCCGCCATGCAAAAGACCATTGTTTCCCGCCCGGCGCCTGCTTCGGAAGCCAAATTGACCGCTGATCTGCACCCGGTGCTGCGCAGGGTCTATGCCTGCCGTGGCGTGCAAAATGATGAAGAACTGGATCTGGGGCTGGGCCGGCTGCTGCCGGTGGAGCGCATGGACGTGGCGTTCGAGGCAGCACGGCTGCTTTTTCAGGCGATGCGGGAACAGCGGCGTATCCTGATCATCGGCGATTTCGACTGTGACGGCGCCACCAGCACGGCCCTGAGTGTGCTGGCTTTGCGCGGTATGGGGGCGGAACAGGTGGATTATCTGGTGCCCAACCGCTTCGAATACGGCTATGGCCTGACGCCGGAAATCGTGGGACTGGCGGCGTCGGCATACGCACCTGATCTGATCCTGACTGTGGATAACGGCGTATCCAGTGTGGATGGCGTGGCGGCGGCCAACAGGCTGGGTATTCAGGTTGTCGTGACAGATCATCACCTGCCCGGTCCGGTGCTGCCTGACGCGGCAGCCATGGTCAATCCCAATCTTCCGGACAACGGTTTCCCCGCCAAGTCCACCGCCGGTGTCGGCGTGGTGTTCTATGTGTTGCTGGCCCTGCGTTCCCTGCTGCGTGAGCGGGGATGGTTCGATGAAAGATCCGAGCCGAACATGGGGGACCACCTCGATCTGCTGGCACTGGGCACCGTGGCCGACGTGGTGCCCCTGGAGCGCAACAACCGTATTCTAGTGCATCAGGGGCTGGCGCGCATCCGCGCCGGCCGCTGCCGTCCCGGTATCACCGCTCTGCTGGAAGTGGCGGGACGCAATCCCCGGCGCGCGCAGGCTTCAGACCTCGGCTTCACCGTGGGACCCCGCCTGAACGCGGCGGGCCGGCTGGATGACATGTCGCTGGGTATCGAATGCCTGCTGACAGAAGATCCGGGCAGGGCAAGGGAACTGGCGGCGGAGCTGGATCAGCTGAACCGGGACCGGCGTCATATCGAGGACGACATGCGGCAGCAGGCGGAGACCTTGCTCGAGACCGTGATGCTGAAAGAATCGGATCTTCCCTGGGGTCTTTGTCTGTATGACGACAGCTGGCACCAGGGCGTGATCGGTATTGTCGCTTCCCGCATCAAGGAGCGCCATCACCGGTCGGTCATCGCATTCGCCCCCGGTGATGATGGCGAGATCAAAGGGTCGGCGCGCTCCATCCCCGGTGTGCATATTCGCGACGTGCTGGACGAAGTTGCCGCCGGTTCTCCGGGGCTGCTGTTGAAGTTCGGTGGTCATGCCATGGCGGCGGGGCTCACGCTGGAGACGCATCGTCTGGATGAGTTCAAGGAACTGTTCAACGCAGTGCTGCACCGGCGCCTCGACAAGGATGCCTTTGAGGCGGTGATAGAATCCGATGGTGAGATTGCAGCAGAGGACATGAACCTGGATCTGGCCTATCTGGTCGAGCAGGGTGGCCCCTGGGGACAGGGCTTTCCGGAGCCCGTGTTCCACGGCGAGTTCGAGGTGATCCAGCAGCGTCAGTTGCAGGACAAACACTGGAAACTTGTGGTGCGGCCACCGGGCAGCAACCAGGTGTTCGATGCGATCGGTTTCAACCTGGTCAGGGCCTGTCCATCGCCTTTGCCGCAGAGGCTGCTGATGGCCTATCAGCTGGATGTGAATGAATTTCGCGGCAGTATCAATCTGCAATTGCGCATCGCACATATGGAGGCAGTATGAGAGAAGTGGATGAAGATGGCCTGGCCATCCGTCCCAACAAGACGCAGCTGAAACGTGAACTGGCCGAATTGCAGAAGCTGGTCGTGGCGATCATTGCGCTGGGCGAGGGCGAGCACGCTAGGCTGGATCTGGATGACAAATTTCTGGCCGGTGTGCACCGCGCTGCTGCCATGAAGGCATCGAGTGGCCGTAACCGTGAGATCAAATATCTGACCAAGCTGCTGCAGAAGCAGAACCTGGAACAGATCCGCGACTGGTTCGAAAACAGGAACAGCCGGCATTCGGAAGAGAACCGTCGCTTCCATGCCCTGGAGAAATGGCGTGATCGCCTCGTCGAACAGGGAGACGAAGCCTTGCAGCAATACCTGGAACAGTATCCCCATACAGACAGGCAGCAGATCCGTGCGCTGATTCGTAGTGCCGTCAGGGAAAGAGACACCGGCAAACCTGCCGGTGCCGGGAAAAAGCTGTTCCGGCAGCTCAGGGAAAACGCAGCAGATGCCGTGGAATCTGCTATCTTGTCAGAACAGCAAGAACAATAAAGGCCATGACCATGTCCAGCCACTCCAGACCCGTGTTTCTCAATCTGCTGCAGATTCGCCTGCCCGTGGCGGGCATCATGTCCATTGCTCACCGAGCGGCTGGCGTGCTCCTGTTCCTGAGCATCCCTTTTCTGGCGGCCCTGCTGTCAGTTGCATTGTCGGGACAGGCCGGTTTTCTTCAGGCGCAGACGCTGTTGAAACAGCCAATCATGCAGGTGATTCTGTTCCTCTTGCTGTGGGCATTGTTCCACCATTTCCTTGCCGGCATCCGCTATCTGCTCATCGATGTACATCTTGGTGTGCAGGCGCCGCGATACCAGCAGACGGCCTGGGCGGTGCTGATCCTTTCCCCGGTGTTGGCCCTGCTGCTGTTGTGGGGTCTGTGGTGAGCCGGCAACTGTCCGGTTTTCGCGCCTGGATGTGGCAGCGCGCCAGTGCCGTCTACCTGGCGGGCTTCATTGTGTACGTGCTCGCCTGGCTGATGTTCACGCCACCGGGTGATCACGGGGCGCTGAAGCACTGGCTCGCCGGCCTGGGCATGTGGCTGGCGACGGCGCTGTTCTTCCTGGCGCTGCTGCTGCATGCCTGGATAGGTGTACGTGATGTGATACTGGACTACGTCAAGCCCCCGGGCCTGCGCCTGGCCGCGCTGGCGACCGTGTTTGCCTTTCTGCTCACCTGCGGTTTGTGGGTGGCATCCATTCTGATGGGCCTGCTATGAACATGATAAGAAAAAATTTCGATGTGCTCATCATCGGCGCCGGTGGCGCCGGCCTGAATGCGGCAGTGCAACTGGCCAGGGCGGACTTGCGCGTGGCCGTGGTTTCCAAGGTCTTTCCCACGCGCTCGCACACGGTAGCTGCCCAGGGCGGCGTCAATGCGGCGCTGGGTAACGTGGATGATGACAGCTGGCACTGGCATATGTTCGATACGGTCAAGGGTTCTGACTATCTGGGTGATCAGGATGCCATCGAGTTCATGTGCCGGGAGGCCATTCCCACGGTGTACGAGCTGGAACACAACGGTGTGCCGTTCTCCCGGCTGGACAGCGGCAAGATCTATCAGCGTCCCTTCGGCGGCCAGAGCCGTCATTTCGGCAAGGAGCAAGCAACGCGCACCTGTGCGGCGGCAGACCGCACGGGTCATGCCATCCTGCACACCCTTTATCAGCAGAATATCAAGGCGCGCAGCCACTTTTTCACTGAGTACTTTGCCATCGATCTGCTGCAGGATGAAGAAGGTGGCGTGACCGGCGCACTGGTGATGGATATTGCTTCCGGTGAGCCCATGATCCTCAACGCCCGGGCGACCCTGCTGGCCACGGGAGGCTGTGGCCAGGTGTTCCGTACCACCAGCAATGCACACATCAATACGGGCGATGGCATGGCCATGGCCCTGCGTGCCGGGGTGCCCCTGCAGGACATGGAGTTCTTCCAGTTCCATCCCACCGGTGTGGCGGGCCGCGGCATGCTGATCACCGAGGCCTCCCGTGGCGAGGGCGGTTATCTCATCAACAGTGAGGGCGAGCGTTTCATGGAACGCTATGCGCCTACCGCCAAGGATCTGGCCAGCCGGGATGTGGTGGCGCGCGCCATCGTCACCGAGGTGCGTGAAGGCCGGGGCTGTGGTCCTGACAAGGATTATGTGCTGCTCAAAATCGATCACCTGGGCGAAGAGGTGGTGGCAAAGCGTCTGCCGGGTATTCGCGAAACCAGCAAGATCTTCCTGGGTGTGGATCCGGCCTTCGAACCCATTCCCGTTTATCCCACCGCGCACTACGTCATGGGAGGTATTCCCTCGGACCGCTTCGGGCGCGTGGTCACGCCGGCGCATCACGGGCCGGAAGAGGTTGTTCAGGGGCTTTATGCCGCCGGTGAATGCGCCTGCGTGTCGGTACACGGCGCCAACCGCCTGGGCGGCAACTCACTGCTGGATATTCTCGTATTCGGGCGTCTGTCAGGGCTGGATATTCTCGAATATCTCGACGAGCATCCCCGCCACCGTCTTACCCACAGCAGCAGTGAAGAGCGCGCCATGGCGCGTTTTCAGCGCTTTGAAGCCGAAGGCGAGGGTGTTTCCGTGGCGGAACTGCGGGTAGAGTTCCGCAAGGTCATGGAAGATCATGCCGGGGTGTTCCGTACGGATGACATCATGCGGGAAGGCGTGGAGAAAGTGAAAGAGATCCGTCGGCGACTCGGCGATGTGCGTCTGCACGACACCAGCCGCACCTTCAATACGGCGCGTATCGAGGCCTTCGAACTGGAGAACCTCATCGATGTGGGCATGTCCATCGTGACCTCGGCCCTGTATCGGCAGGAGAGCCGGGGGGCGCATTCCCGGCCTGATTACCCGGAAAGGGATGACCGGAACTGGATGCGCCACAGCCTGTATTTTCTGGAAGAAGACCGGCTGGACTACAAGCCTGTGCGCACCCGGCCGCTGAGTGTCGACAGTTTTCCACCCAAGCCGAGGGTGTACTGATGGAATTCCGGATCTATCGCTACAACCCGGATGTCGATCAGGAACCTCATTTGCAGACCTTCGAGGTGGAAACGGACAGGGGCATGATGCTGCGTGACGTGTTGCTGGAGATCAAGCGCAGGGACGAGTCGTTTGCCTTTCGCCATTCCTGCGGTGAGGGTGTGTGCGGCTCGGACGGTGTCAATGTAAACGGCCGGAACCGGCTCGCCTGTATCACGCCGGTCAGCGACTACAGGAAGGGACCCGTGGTCATCCGTCCTTTTCCCGGCCGGCCGGTGATCAGGGACCTGGTGGTGGACATGAGTGACTTCTACCGTCAGTACCATGCTGTGGATCCCTGGCTCAAACGCAAGGATCCCGTGCCGGAGCAGGAGAGTCTGCAGACGCCGGAAGAGCGCGCCCGGCTCGACGGCCTGTGGGAATGTATCCTGTGTGGCTGCTGTTCCACTTCCTGTCCTTCCTTCTGGTGGAATCCGGACAAGTTTTTGGGACCGCAGGCCTTGCTGTCGTCCTGGCGCTTTCTCGCTGACAGCCGTGACCAAGCGGAAGAGCAACGCCTGGACGATCTGGACGGCCCCTACAAGGTGTTTCGCTGTCACACGATCATGAACTGTGTGGATGCCTGCCCGAAACATCTAAACCCCACCCAGGCCATCGGACATATCCGCAGCCTGATGCTGAAAAAGTCCGTGTGACCAGGCAGCCTTTCAGGGAAAAGGAACGCCTGCAATGGCAGTGCCGGCGCGGCATGCTGGAGCTGGATTGCCTGTTCCGCCGCTTTCTCGACGAGCATTACGACAGTCAGCCGGCGGACATACAGCAGGCCTTTCGCCGATTGCTGCGCGAGGCCGACCCACATCTTTTCCGCTGGCTGATCAACGAACCGGAAGAAGCACCGGAGAAATATCAGGCGGTGCTCAGGGCGATTCGCAGTTGATTGACCCGGCAACGATATAGCCGGTGCATCATGGGTGAGCATCGCCTGTATCGTCAACGGGTCAATAGTGCCATGCCGGTATTCTCCGGCGTTCAGGTGTTACTGTTCTTCTTTTGTTTCTTCCTTGATGCCGCTGACATACAACGCCAGGGCCTCGATTTCCATTTCGGTCAGCTTGCTGGCGATGGTATGCATGATGGCGTTATCGTTGGTTCTGGCGCGCTCACCGAAGGCCTGTAGCTGGTCGGCAACATAGCGTTTGTGCTGCCCTGCGAGACGGGGCAGTTCGTCTGTTCCCTGGCCAAATTCTCCGTGGCAGGATTTGCAGGCAGGAATGCCGGAATACCTGTTGCCTTTCTTGAAAAGGTATTCGCCCACGGCGGCAAAACCCTTGTCGCGTACCCGGTGAGTCAGGGCTGGCTTGGAGCTGAAGTAGTCCGCCAGTGCTTCGATCTGGTCATCCTTGAGGTCTTTGGCCATTTCATTCATGGTGTCACTCTTGCGCTTGCCGTCGCGGAAGTTTTTCAGCTGTTTGACAAGGTAATTACAACTTGGTAAACCACCGCCTCTGGCGGTGAGACACGAAAAGGCTCTGCCGTACCGGCGTGCGAAGTAAGAAAATGGCCTCCTTTGAACCGGCAAGTTCTATAGGAGGCCATTATGAGAGAC
>NZ_JBHNMF010000047.1:0-11245 GCF_048562965.1 Thiolapillus sp.
AGTCAGGCGCTCTTTCTTCTTGCCGCGAATACCGGTGCGCTCTACCTGGTAGGTATTCGGAATCGGCGGGCGGTCGCGGTCAGCCAACGACTGATCATCGTCATCCTTCTCTTCATAGGTGTAACCATCGATGATGCCGATATCGCCATCATCAAGTACAACCATTGACCCCAGGGGGTACAGATAATTCTCCGGGTGTTCGCTGATTTCTTGAGTTTCAGCATGATCAATATCGTCCTGGGTGGGCACCTTCGACTGCTTCTTGGTGACAGTGGGCTTGTCTGACTCTGCCAGTGCCGAGAAGCGGGATGACAATTCATCGATATGTGAACGGATTTGAGATGCCGTTTTTTCCGCCACCGGCACATCGTCATCGGCATGGGGCAGGGTCACGGTGTAGCCGGTTCCAAAGCGGTCGGAGATGGCGCGCTCCGCCCCCAGGCGGTGCGTGGGATTCTGTGTGTAATACCGGTTCCGCTCAAGTGTGCATTGACGGTCATTGTCGCCATACACCACAATCTCGTCCGTGTTGAGCCAATCCACATCAGCGGCATTGGCGCGCTCCTCTGCGCTCAACTGACGGCACCTTTTGCGGAAAAACAGTAAATCGGTCACCACATCGGTCCCCGCCTGTGCCCGCTGGGCATTCATGGGCAGGCGCAAGGCTCCCACGAGGTCTGCGCGCTCCCACATGGCTTTGCGGGCACGATCCAGCCCCTTAGCGTCCAGTGTATAACGGCTGGTCAAGACGGCCATCATGGCGCCAGGCTTGAGCATATCCAGCGAACGCAAAAGAAAGTAGTTGTGAATACTGAGGTTCAGCCTGTTGTACTCGGGATCGTGAATTTTGTATTTACCAAAGGGCACATTCGTCATCACCAGGTCAAAAAAGTCTTTGGGATAGCGTTTATCCTCGAAACCACAGACATCGATCTTGGTATCGGGATAGAGGTTTCTTAGTATGCTGCCGGCAATAGGATCTTTCTCGACCGCAAAAAATCGGGTTTGATCAACCACCGCTTGAGGTGCGAGCCCCAAGAAGTTGCCGACACCAGCAGCGGGCTCCAGCATGCGTCCTTTTTTGTGCCCTGCAGCCACAACCAAATCCCACATGCTTTCTATAACCGATCGTGACGTGTAGTGTGCATTGAGAAGGGTATCTGCCACGGCCTCTCGTTCCTGCTCGGACAGACTGCCGGTGAGATAATCCGCCACTTCCTTTTCCCGCTCATTCAGGCGGTATGAGATTCCCTGAGCAACCTCCTTGAAGGCGCCCCAGCTTACATATTTGGCCAGGGTTCGCTTGTCCTCCGGGGTGGGAATCTTCTGGTTGTCTCGAAGATCCTGCAGGGTTCGCATGGCGGCCATATTGTCTTCCAGACGCTCCTTGGGAGAAAAGCTGTTGCCCTCCCGGTCTATCTCGTCTCCAATGAAGAAATGATCGGGATTCAGTTGCGTTTCTGGGGAGGCCTTTTGCGCAACAGGGGCACCCCGTGGCGCAGAGGGTTCCATCCTGGCGCCATGATAAACAGGCATTTCCTGCCCCGTTACACGGGCCAGGAACGCATAGGAATAGGAGGTTACCTGCCCGCTTTGGATGTCGGGCACCAGGTAGGGTATATCGGTAACCCTGCCATCCGCGCTCGCATGCACCTGGTCGGCGTATGCCGGCGGAACAATAAAGGCAAGCTCGCCGTCTTTCTTGCTGCCGAAATACCCTGTCATAAAACCAGAATCCTGCCGAACCTTTTCTCGTTCCGAATCGGAGAACAGGCCATCCAGATTAGCGCGCACCCAGTCTTCCACCGCATTGGTGGTCAGCGGTGACAGCGGGAGGCGATCAAAATGAAGTGGGATCCAGTCAGCGTCCCGGGCATCCTCCAGCTCCGCGGATTGCGGAAGAAGGCGGGCGACAAATCCGTTCTCGTGGTCGTTATCAAGACGGGTAACGCGATAGGGCTTACCCCCAGGCATGACCAGATAAGTGTTGATCGCATCCAGGAGGTAGTTACCGGTGGAAGGGCCTCGCCCTACCTGAAGTATGCTCTCCACCTTGTCCAGCGGGGCATGAAAGCCAGAATCATCCTGAGTAATCAGGGTTCCATCTACGCTCAGGTACTCCCTGGCCTGGGGAGGGGGGACAGGCAGCCCATCCGAACCGTCCGGCGCACCGTTATTGTCATCACCTGTTTGCTGCTCCTGTGCCGTTGATTCGGTCGTTGCCTTGGTTTCCTCCGGTGCAGCAGGCTGCTGGGCAGGGGAAGGCTTCATGCCCGGGGCGGCATCTGGCGGGTCGGAGCGCATCGACGGGGTAGATTCATGCGCGGGGGCAGGAACAGGAGCTGCTTCGAGCTGCAGCCAGTCGGTGGATTCAACATTTTTCCCCTCGTCCTCTGCTCGACGGCGAAGGCTGTCCACATTGATTTCATTTACCGGCGTAAACACCCCTTCCACTGGCAACCAATACACGCCAGCCCCGGTGTACAGGAAAGCGTATTCTCCAATGGAGAGAATTCTATAGTTGCTGCCATACTCCAGCATGCTGGTCAGAGGAAGGGGCAGCTGGCCTTTTGCATGCTGCGCGAGGAAAAGCTGCTCTACTTCTTCTTTACTGCTGGGGTTGTGAGGCGGAAGAAGAAACTGGAGGCGGATCGTCGCATCGGCATCCAGGCGATAGCCTCCCCCCTGGTGTGTGACCGGCCCGCCTTCATCGGGCACCAATGGGGTGGCACTAAGCTTCAGCTTGCCATGATGCACATCGGTTATAAGCCACAGACGCCCCTGATGCGGCAGCACGCGGCGCAATTCGCCCTCGCGGAGGTAGGTGCCGCCAGCGTCCGCCCACTGGGCGACAGCCGCGAACAGATCCATGGGGGCAAGGACCCTTCCTTCGGATGCCGCGCTGTGCTCCCCGTCGAAATCGACTACAGACGGGACAGGCCGCCAGGCGCCATGTCCCCCAGAATCGTCATTTCTGCTTCCTTGTGAGCCGTGTTCATCAGCCGATGCCGCAGCTCGTAGTTCAGTGTGTCCTTCCCCATCACCTGCGCGTCCAGAATCAGGCTGTCGAACAACTTCGGCATCAGATCCGCGATCTGCTCCCTCGCCCGCTGCTCCTGTTCCGCCAGATACTTCTGCAGCGTCCCGTTTTTCTGCATTTTCCGATAGCGTTTCACCTGGTTCGTTTTCAGGTGTTCCAGGATGACTTTTCCGTATCGTCCCGTCACCGCTGTCTTCGGGGTTGGCAGGATCTTGATTGAGGGGTTCTTCATTGTTGCTTGTACCAGGTTCATTTGATTCATCCTCCTGATAGGAATGGTCAGGCAATCCTATGGATAGTTTACAGCTTTCAGCAAGATTTTTGATGCCCTCCGTCATATCACCGTAAAGCGGGACGTAGGAAATGTCTGTACTGTGCGCTAAAGCCAGTGCTTTGAGCTTTCCCAATGCATCGGGGGAGGCATGAATGCGCCAACTGGAAGAATCCGCCTGCTCATACCCCCAGGCTGCCAGCGGCACTGCCGGATCACGGCGTTTCTCGCCGCGCCAACACCAGACCAAATACCATTTGCCTCCCTCGTCCTGTAAGAGAAGATCAGCAGAATAGGCGCTTACATCTAACCAATGCATTGGGAAAACCCTTTTTGTAGGAAGCCCGGGCGGGACAAGGGCGCCCTGCCCGGTAGGTCAACAACCGGCAGGCGCCGGTTGCGATAACGGCGAATTACGTGCGAGGACGCGCCGCTTTGCGCTCGCTCGCATCATCATCGAAGTCAGGAATGGCGTCCATGTCCTCAGCAGGGGTTTCCGCCGCTTTTTCGGCGGCCTCTTCTGCTGCCTTGTCATCCGCAGGCACATCGTCTGCTGGGTGATCGTGCTCACCTTCTTCCGCCTTCTTGTCATCTTTATCAGGACGTGGGAGACCGCTGATACCTTCCACATTGGCGGTCTTGAGGGCCAGGATGTTCGAACGATCATCGCTGGATGCCCTTACAATGTTCAACACGCCGCCCACCTGCGGATCACCATCCTTATCCGTATACGCGGAGAAGATGAGCGTTTTGGACATATACTGTCCACTCTTCTGCACCCCGCGCATGAAGTCCTTGCTGGCCTCAGAAGCGTTGATGTAGTTCTCGACATACTTGATGGTGCCATTGCGGGCCGCGTCACTCTGGT
The DNA here is from genome assembly GCF_048562965.1 of Thiolapillus sp. Lineage (NCBI taxonomy): Bacteria > Pseudomonadati > Pseudomonadota > Gammaproteobacteria > Chromatiales > Sedimenticolaceae > Thiolapillus > Thiolapillus sp. The sequence continues at coordinate 4,180 of NZ_JBHNMF010000047.1, forward strand.
TGCTCACCATCCACACCTTGTTGGCGGGGATGATGTCAATCCGGGTGTTTCCCCCGGCAATCAGCGCCTCGGCATTGGGGTTGCGACGGATGGCTCGTTCCGCCTGCTTGGCAACCTTCTCCATGATGGCATCGGCGTTGTCGTCGCCAGACACGCCCATCGCCATAACCAGGCCTTCCATGGTGTCAGGGTTGTAAACCCGCATCTGCACCAGGTTGGCCCCTTCTTTCGCCATCCCCTGAACAGCATCAATCAGCGCCAGGTTGTCACCGGTCACTTCGACTGCCGCAGAGGGGTAGAGCGTGTTCACCGTAACATTGATGCGCTCTTCTTTGATCGCCTTTTCGTCCTCCTTGGCATAAGCAGCTTTCCAACGCTCCAGCTGTTTTTCGAGCATTTCCAGGCGCTCCTCATTCTTGTCGCCCTCAGCAATGTAGATGTTGCGCCGTTTGCCATCCTCACCCTGGTACCGGAAACTCATGGCAGTGACACCAACCACAGCATCAACGACATGGCGGCTCGCACCGCCGGCTTTGTGCCCCCAGGAAGAAGTCACCTTCCCATCCTTGCCCACGGCGACGTTTTCCAATACCAGCTTTTCCGTGGTGACCTGGCCGGGCTTAAAGCCCTGATTCAGGTTGCCCAGCACTTCGCCGGCAGTCTTGGGTTTGCGGCCGCCCGTGATGGTCACTTCAATCTCATCACCTGGGTTGACGCCTTCGGTAAGGCTGCTCTCTACCTTGGCAGTAAAGGTCAGACCGGTTGCTTTTTCATTGATGTCATCAAAGGCACCGGCGGCGGGCACCACCAACAACGTGCCTTCGGACACGTTGATCTGGTTGCTCTTTGCGTTTTTGATGATGTTATCGGTATTTCCGAACAGTCCCATTTTTATCTCTCCTATACAGTGATTACGGGATTTATGGATGGGGCACCGGCTGTTGGCGCTCGTCTTCGTTTTCACCACCGGCAAGGCGAGAGATCGCCCCGTCCAGCTCGTGATGAATTTTTTCCTTCCAGTTCTCAATATCGTCTTTACTGACCTGTTTGCGCTTCACCGCTTTCAGGCCAAAAGATGTCGAGACGGAAACAGGCGGCTCTATGCCGTGTTCCTGGCAATAAGCCTGTATTTTTTTCTTGTCCGGCACTTTTTTGTACAAAGGCTGCCGACCAATGTTGATGAGCAGTTCCGCCATGCCGGCGGCATCGAGGGCGCCTGATTCCCTAAAGAGGTCGCTCTCGCCAAGCCCCTGCTGACGCATGATGTCCATCAAGGTGGTGTTATCGATGCTCTCTCGCTGATAAGCTGTCACATAAGGCAGTTCCTTGAGCACCGCAGGAGATGCCGTACCGCCTAGGGTGGCCAGTTGCGCCAGCGCTTTACTGGCCGTCTCAAAACGAGCCTCGATATCCTGTTTCATCAGGAACAGAGAAGCGGTTTCTTCTATGCGTCGCCCAAGTTCGGCCGCCTGCTCCTCTGTGTACTCGGGAAGCGCTTCCCTTTCGGGGGTGATATACGGGGGGAGCTCGCCCTTTAATACGCAATCCCAGTAATAATCACCGGCCACCAACATATCGTCATACAGCTGCTGGTCCCAGGGCACCTGAACGGGCATGATTTCGCCTTTGGCGTGGTTGTAATAGAAGATGGCCATGCCGTCGAGTTTGATCCCTTCCTGGAGAAGAAGATGCGCCCCCTGGTGCAACTGGCAGGCGTATTCGAGGGAGGTTTCCAGTGAAGTAGGGGCTTCCGTGGGCGCTTTGTAATCGGTAAGTATCCGCTTGCCATTGATCAGCAGCACATCATCCGGGTACACCCGCATCCATTCGTGCTCCCCCGTTTGCTGCGCTTCCATGGCCGCCTGTATCGCGTTCAGGGATTCCTCATCCCGCGTCGCATTGAAGTCCCTGCGTGCGATTTCAGCGATCACAGGCTCAAGCAGGTTGCCCCGACGCATGAGGTTGTCTGCTTTCTGAGGGGGCTGCATAAGCAGTTTTTGCGCCACAAGATCCCTGGCGGACGTAAAAGTAGAGCGCATTCCTCGGTAATTGGCGACAAGTGTGCCGATTTCTGAGCCACCCCAGCCGGTTAGCCGTCGAATGTGCCACAGGGCGTTATGTTCCGGGTCGTTGCTGACCACCTTGAGATAACGGTCAATGCTCTCATCCTTGATATGCGCGGCCTGGGGGAGCGACTTGATTCTGTCGATCAGCGCAGCATGACCGGTCATGTCAGCGGCCTCCGCCAAGCAACGTGGCGCGAATAGCGTCCCGGTTTCCCGGGTTGCCCCGGTATAGATGTTCCTCACCGGTCGCAGGATCCCTCCAAAATAAAGTAGGGGTGAGCACCGCGCCGTCTTCCTTGGCGGTCAAAAGGAACGCCTTGAGATTTCGCACGGTGGCGGCAGGCCCCAGCCCGGCGTCTGCTATGGCCCTCATGCCGCTGGCGCTGGTGGTGACCGGCACATGCAGAAACTTCACACCCTCCATGCCATCACCAACGGCTTTCCAGAAGGCTTTGCAGTGTCCGCAGTGTTCGTTGGTGTACACGATGACGGGGGAGCCTTCATCGCCAACCTCCTTGTCCGGAGTAACCTGTGCCAGTATTTGGGGAAATGCCGGCTTGGTTTCATCATATATAAAATCCGCGTGATCCTCCCTTTCAATGCGGCGAGGTGGCGCCGTATCCTGGGCGGCATTTTTTGTCGTCCCCTTTCTCACGCTTGGCACCACACCCGGGTCCATGGATGCTCCGGGCTGCGCCCCCTCTGAACGGCAAAGCGGCATGAACCGCCCAGACAGATCATTGCCGTTTTCATCCAACATGAGGCCAATAATAAGGCGTTTCTCATTCGGCGGTATCCAGCCTATTACGCGCTTTTCGCGCCCCTGATCCACAGAACGCATGCAAACAATGGTGTACCCATCAGGCCCTGGGTAATCTGCAGTCCAGCGCCCGGCTCCGCCCGTATGCAGGGATACGAACTCCGCTATAGAGGCCGCCCCCGCATCAACGGCAAAGCCCATAACGATAGCGATAGAGGTAAACCATTTCATCATGATACTGGTCCTGGGGTTTCTGCTGTAATATTGTGTTATTATATCTATAGACACTTTTTTAGCAACCTTCTGTTTTTTCATGCTCGACAAACACCAACAGCAAATCGTGTCCCACCGGCAGGGGCATGCACTGATACTGGCCGGCGCAGGCTCGGGGAAAACCACCTGTGCCGTGAACCGCGTGGCAAACCTGATCAACAGCGGACTGCCGCCACGCTATGTCCTCATGCTCACCTTTACCAACAAGGCCTGCTCGGAAATGCGAGAGCGCCTTCTGCACCTGATTGACGGGGAGGCGGTCGGAACCCCCAATATCCTGACGTTCCATAAGTTTGGATACCGGCTGCTGCTTCGGCAGCCCACGCGAATGGGGAGAAACGTAGCACCCTCTATTCTCAATGAGGCGGAACCACAGCGATTACTCAACAACATCCTCAAGGCTGAGGGGTTTCGCGCCAAGCACGAACAGGAAAACTGGCAGACCCTGTATGCGTGGCTCGTCAACGAGGGGTTCTTGCTTGATACCGACAAGCACATCTCGGCAATAATGGATCGCTGGCTAGGAAAAAACGGGTGGGATAGCGGCACCATCGAGGCTGCATTGCGCGGCTTTCGCCAGTACGACATCTACAAGCGCAATACAAATGTGGTGGACTTTGACGATCTTATTCTCTTGCCTCTTAAGCACCTCGCGTTGCCAGAGAACCAGGATCTGCTGCTTCGCCTACGCGGATCCTTACGGGATATCACTGTGGACGAAGCGCAGGACAACAACATGGCCCAGTACATGCTCCTGCAGTTGATCGCCGGAGAAACCGTGGTCATGATCGGTGATGACGATCAATCCATCTACCGCTGGCGAGGCTCCCGGCCCGACAACCTAAAACGCTTTGTCGAGGAATTCGGTCCCGCTATTTACAAGCTCGAACGCAATTATCGTTCCCCCCACAGCATCGTTGCGCCGGCCAGCCAGCTGATTCGCCATAACACCGACCGTCTGGAAAAGAACCCACATGCCTTTCAGGCAGGAGGAGCGCCTATAGCCCTCCATTTGCACCGCAATGAAGAACATATGGCCAAGGCTGTCGTTCAGCAAATCCAAAAGGCCATGAATCACGGCCGGACACCGGGCGACTTTGCGGTGCTGTATCGCACCAACGCCATGGCCCGCCCACTGGAGGCGGCATTTTTGCAAGCCGGAGTACCTTACGAGGTGCGCCAGGGCATTGACCTGCTCAAGCGGGCGGAGGCCCGCATGCTGGTGGCCGCCATGCGCGTAGCCATGAACCCGGCTGACATGCCCGCACTAACCCACTTGCTCGGCATGTTGCCGGGCGTTGGCCCGAAAACACTTGAGAAACTGCACCAGGCGTATGCACAAGATCCGCTGTATGCCCGCGGTATGCTGCCGCCTAAAACACAGGATGCTATGGACGCTCTGCACGACAGTATTGAGGCCCTGCGTAAAAAAGGCCCCCTCGATGCCACCGATTGGGCGCTGGGTGACCCCCTTTATTCTCACTGGCTTGAGGGGTATGCGGAAAAAACAGTACGCGAGCAATACAAGAAACGCGGACTGTCCATTGAAGGAAACCAAAAAGAATTCAAGACCAGCGTTGAGCGGGTGGCCCAGTCCCGCCGGGATACGCTGTTTTATATGGAAACCGCATTACAGGCAAGGCGATCCTCAGCAACCGGTACGCCTGACGAAAAAGATTGGGAAAACAACCCCTGGGGCTGCGCCATGGATATCCTCATCGCCCCCCCGGACGAGGACAAAGATGGCGCCGGGCGCGTTATTCTGTCCACGGTGCATTCCGCCAAGGGGCTTCAGTGGCCCGTGGTGCATATCGCCGGCATGTCGGATGGGCTGATGCCTCATTACCGTGAGGGGGATGCACCCGATGAAGAGGCGCTGGCAGAGGAACGCTGCCTGGCTTATGTTGCCATCACCCGGGGTGAACGCGAGGTGATTTTGCATCACCCCCGCCATCTGTCTTCTCCCGGCATGAACAGGAACAACCTGCCCCCCTCCCGTTTTATCAAAGAAGCGGGGATCGCCCCGGTTCAGTCCGCTGGCGACCCCGACCACCCCAGACGGGAGGCGCTCTTTCGTCCACCGCAATGGCGGTAATCAGTCTATGGCGGGCATGCCATCCGTGAGATTGGACCAGCCGATTTCCTCTTCCACCAGGTTATAAAAGCGCTCACCAAGGTAGTCCCGATTCTGCCAGAACCAATCAGCCAAGGTGGTGCCCTCCTCTTCCCGGGCCACCGCGATTTCCGCCTCATAGGTGTCTTTCAATTCATCGATAACGCGAGCCAATAATTGTGGCCCCGTTTCGAGTTGTCGATCCGCCGTCATACTCCCTCCCGTTCTCGTTTTACAGGTTTGCTTTCCACCATGGTAATACGAATGCCACTATTTCCTATGGCAGTCTGGTGCGGGTGTGGCTGTTGTCCTGATATTTATCGCGGCCTTCACTGGCGCGAAACCGTATACCCAAACAGTCCAACAGCATACCCTCGGGCGCTTCGCCCTCAATGATATCGGTAGCGCCAGCACGCAGGTAGTTCTGGTTGGGTTCGGCATGGCCGGGAAGTACCAGTATCGGCACAGCGGGCGCTTGGGCATGCGCCTCCATGTGGCGAAAGCGGAAGCGCCTCCAACTCAGGCGATTCCCGAAGTGTTTTTTCGAATACCCGTACCGGCATATCAAGAACACTCTCATCTACCAGCAACAGGCGATATCCTGGCTCTCCCGCCCCGGGTTTCAGCAGCCAGAAGCCCTCCATGGGCGTTGTGGCCACATGCACATCGATTCCCCACCGTTCCAGCATGCTGCAAACGGTTTGGGTCATTCATGTTCTTGGATTTGTTTTCCTGACATCAAAAAAAACCGCAGCGGGGGACGCTGCGGCGGTTATCGCCCCGAAGGGATTTTGTTTGTCTGCTACTTGGGTGTCGGGAACACGAGGTTGAGCAGGTCTTTGGGGCCATCACCCAGCCTCAGTTCTTTCATTGCGACATCCAGGTGTTTCTCAGGGATGCCATTGGCCTTCATCGCCTGGAGCACGAACGTCTTTGCGTCCGCCATGCTTTCATTGCCGTCCAGCATTTCCTTGAGCAGGGCAGCGGTCTCTTCCCGGGTCGCTTGAAGCTGGCCACGTTCGCGCATCCTGAGCATCAGTGCATCACGCTCGAATGCGGCCTGCCGTGCGCCAAGGCGCGAGGCCCGCACCTTTCCAAAGCGCCCCACAAGTTCATCGTATTGTTCCTGGAGGGCGTTTTTTTCTTCGAGAAGCGTTTTATGCCGTTGCACTAAGTCGTTCCATTTACTTACAAGCTCGTTCCACTCCTGGGTTTCCCGGGCGCGCCTACGGTTTTGTTGTCTTTTCCCCCAAGCCACTGCGCCTGTAAATGCGGCAAGTCCTTCGAGATTGCTCATTTCCTTATCCTCACTGGCATTACGTTTCTATGAAGTATATAACCCGTTTTCGGAGAATGCAAACACGGGGCTATTCGCCGCCAGGCTCCCGATGCTCATCCTCCACGCCCTCGCCCCGGGCCGCCCGCTCTCCCTCACCGCTTTTCTGTACATCAGTCCCCCGCCCCTTGTCTGGCGTGTCGCTCCGGGAGGGCGTTGTCGGCTGCCGGTTTTCGACCACGGGTGATTCGACAGGAGAGGCACCTGCCTGTCCCGCAGGCCGAGGTGTTGCGGAGTGGCCGCTGGGAATCTGCACCTGCCCTTGGGGCTGCTTCTCAGGCACCGCCGACGAATCCACTGGCCCACCCGCATCGCGGGACGCGGGGGCGCCCCCCCTCCCTTCCGGGGCCTTCTGGTCGTCCGCTTGACGCTCCGCTGTGCCACCGCGCTCCGCGTTTCCTGCTCCCGCTCCTGCACCGTGCTGTGTGTTGGCGCCGGATCCATCAGAGAACGCCCCATCGTGCCTCGTGCCCCCCCCAGCATCATCGTCATCTGAAGAAGTGCCTTGGTTTGCCGTC
>NZ_JBHNMF010000047.1:11345-13886 GCF_048562965.1 Thiolapillus sp.
TCCTGCTCCCGCTCCTGCACCGTGCTGTGTGTTGGCGCCGGATCCATCAGAGAACGCCCCATCGTGCCTCGTGCCCCCCCCAGCATCATCGTCATCTGAAGAAGTGCCTTGGTTTGCCGTCTTTTCTGCCCCTTCCTGCTGATCAGCGTTGTCTGTTCGGGCAGCGAGACTGCCTTTGGGAGCATCGGCTTCGTCACCGATTGTTGAGGGGCTTGGCGTATCTCTCCGTCCTGAGCTTCCTCCACCAGCAATCATAGCCCCGCCTGTGGCCCCGGCAATTTGGTATCCAGCACGCGCGCCCCCCTCAATTTTATGCTCATCCTGCCCTTCTCCCAGATTGGTATGCAGCTGTGCAATCCAGTTGAGCACGTTGTCCGGTATCCAGGTGATCAGCGCAAAGGTTCGGTGCGCCACAGTAATCACCAGCACCCCCATCAATATGCCGTATGAGACGACATAGGCCGGCGACCAGCTAAAATTCCAGGATGAGCCGCCTTGTGCATCAAACTGCGCCATGCGCAAGCCCGCGCCCAGCACTCCGGCGATGGCCTCAAAAAGCAGTATGCTGATAAAGAAACCGATCACCATCAGGCTCGGGCGCGCCAACACCCGCAGAAACAGCATGTAGCCCTGTTTGCCGTGTTGGCCGGCCATGCCCTCGCCATCGGGGATACCATGAGCAATGGCCCACAAGGGGGCCGCCACCATTACCTCCATCACCAGGATGACCCACCCGATGAACCCCATGACCCAGAGGAAGAAAGGCACCATGGGCAGATAGTAAGCCAGCGCCATACCTGTAACAAACAGGCCGGTCATGGCGCCGGCGATCAGGCGCCCCAAAAAGGAATCATTGATGTTGGTCGCCGCTTCGATTCCTCTTGAAATGCCCTTCCCGGTAAAGATGCTCAGGATGCTGCCGAGAAGCCCCCCTTCGGTGGCCCCGCCAACAAAATGACCCGCCACTTTAAGCGCGAAGAACGCGGCTGCCGCCGCTTGTACGCCATCAACGTATTTAGTTCCCAGGATTTGCAGGTTGCGCACGGGGTCGCCATCCGACAGATAAGATGCCCAGGAATCCGGCCCGTAGGAGAGCGATTGGGTAAGGATTTCGGTTGCCCGGGTGCTCAACCCTTCGGGGCTGGATATGTCAAGGTAGTCCTCCAGTTCTTCGCTGACGCGATTCTCCGCACAAGGATCGATGACTGACTCATCCAGGCCGTATTCATTGACAGGATATGCGGTACAACTGGTAGCATTCGCCACACTGCTTTTCCGATTGCCACCGGTGCGCTTGTACATTTGGTAAGCGTTCAGGCGTTCCTGATAGGCCTGGGGCGCGAAGAACGCCCGCCGGGCTTCGCTGAACTGGACCGGGAACGTCTTGATCGACAGCGCAGAATCGCTGGTTGGCAGCGTTTTCCGGTCGTGTTCCGCCAAGCGGTTGTACCAGCTGCCCAACATGGCCCAGCCCTGGCTGCGGATCAGCTCCGCCTCCGCCGACAGCTCATTCGTCCGGTTGCCCGGGTCGTTGGCCTTGCGGTTGGATTCCGCCAGGTTGTCGGCGGCCATGCGCAACAGGATTTCCTGGGCGATTTTCACGCTGCCCCGCTGCGGGCCGTTGCCCTGGTAGGCTTCGATATCACCCACGTCCCGTGCGAGAAAATCCGCGATCTCCTCGGCTTTTTTCTGCATGTCGGCAAAAGCCTGCAGCCGCCTGGCGCAGGCCGGTCCTGCTGCATCCGCACAAGCGATCTCCGCACCACCGAAGGCCTTGTCGCTGGTCTGATTCTTCTCCAGGGTGGCATACTGATAGGCGTAGCGAATGACACACTTGCCCTTGCCAACCTTCCCCGTACAAACTCCGGGCACCCGGCCGATACGGTACGCGGCAGGCCCCGCCGGCGGCGATACCGGCGGCGGCTCTGAGTGGGTCACAGAATTGTAGATACGGCCGAAAAAGCCGGGCTTTTCAAGAATCGGCTCCCAGTGGGCGCTGTACCGCCCTGCCTCTGGCCGCCGGCCATCCCCGTAGTTGTCCTTGATGTACATCTTGAGGGTGAGAATGGACTGCACGGTATTGTCCACCACGTCCGACACCCCGCCCACAGGCTGAAAGTTCGGGGCCGCCAGCCCCTGATTCTTCTCCAGGTACGTCATGGCAGCATCGGTAACAGTGTTGGCCGCACCGATACCGTAATAGACGAACATCAGCAGTAACGCCTGCAAGAAAGACAACCCCTTGGCCCAGGGCAGCGGCACCAGCAGCATGACCGCCAGTCCGGATCGTATCGGGGTCCACAGGGTCGAGTAGCGCTTGCCCAGGGGCTGGCCCTCGTGGGCGGTGCCCAGTATGCCCACGCCCATGACGTAGACAAACAGCACCACCAGAAAGGCCAGCGCCAGGACGTTCATCACGGAGAAAACAGCGCCGATGACCGTGGCGGCCGCCTGTCCGTGCTCGGTGAACACCCCGAACAGCGCGGATGACCCGCCATCACCCAACTGGCCATGCAGGTTCAGGTAATCCCACCAGCCCGA
>NZ_JBHNMF010000048.1:0-13711 GCF_048562965.1 Thiolapillus sp.
CCGGCGACTATGTCACCGCACTGATGACCCCGGCGCCAACGGAAAAGGAAAAAAACCGCACCCTGCTGGAAAAGTACATCGCCAAATACGCCGCCCGAAACACCATGGATTACTTCATCCATAAGGATCTCGGCGGCTTCCTGCGCCGCGAGCTGGATTTCTATATCAAAAACGAAGTGATGCGTCTTGATGACATCGAGTCCGCCGACGCGCCTCGCGTGGAAACCTATCTCGCCAAGGTCAAGGTGCTACGCAAGATTGCCCGGCACTTAATCGACTTTCTGGCGCAACTGGAGGATTTTCAGAAGAAGCTGTGGCTGAAGAGAAAGTTCGTCGTCGATACCCAATACTGCATTACGCTGGATCGTATTCCCGAAGCGTTCTACCCGGAAATTGCAGCCAACGAGGCACAGCGTGAAGAATGGGTGCGACTGTTTTCTATTGATGAGCTTGAGGGCTATTCCGCTCCGCTTACCGTGGATTTCCTCAAAGCAAATAATAAGCTCTTAATTGATACAAAATTATTTGATATCAAGCTTCGTGATCGACTGGTATCGGAAATAGATCTCAGTGATCATAACTTAGACGGGGTGTTGTTCCACTCGGAAAACTCTCAAGCGTTGCGTTTGCTGGAGGCTAAGTCGCAGAAATCCGTTGATTGTGTATATATCGACCCACCTTACAATACTGTTCATTCGGAAATCGCTTACAAAAATAGTTACAAGCATTCCTCGTGGTTAAGCCTATTACGAAATGGTCTTGAAATTATTCCAAAATTATGGGCTGACACTTTTTCGTTTGGATTAGCTATCGATGACTACGAGCATGTTCGGCTGGCTGCTATGCTCCGAACAGAATTTCCTAGCTTGGAACACTCCACGATTGTCGTGAACCACCACCCACAAGGTTCTGGTGGTCGCCTATCTAGGACGCATGAATACTACCTGTTGGTTGCTCCATCCTCTGCCCCCCAATACCTCGGCCGACCAAAAGACGATGAGACTGAGGAACGAAATTTTATGCGCAGCGGTTCTGCTGAAAATAACTATCGATATGGCCGTTGGAAAAGCTTTTATGCACTTCTGAAAAACCCTGATACAGGCGACATAGTCGATGCTGAGCCACCTGTTCCACTGGGTGAAGAATATCCACAAGGCCGTACCGCTGAAGGCTTGGAGAGAATTTACCCGATTAACTCGCGCGGTGAAGAAAGAGTATGGAGGTCGAGCTTTGAAACTGGAAGGAAACGTGCGCAAGCTGGAGAATTAATCTGTTCCTCTAGCAATACTGTTTATCAAATAATCGATCATAACGGAAAGCGCGAAACTCTTTTTAGCAACTGGGCTGATTCTCGCTATAACGCTGGTGTACATGGCACAAATCTCTTAAAGACAATGGGCCTTGAGGGTGAATTTGATTACCCGAAATCTCTTCATACTATGATTGACGGCCTTTGGGCGCAAACTTATGGCAATCCAAAAGCCAATATTCTTGATTACTTTGGAGGCTCAGGCACTACGGCCCATGCTGTTATTGAGTCATTGCGCCAGTATGATTCTTTGGCATGGAAATATATGCTTGTCGAAATGGGGAATTATTTCGATACAGTACTTAAACCTAGAACAATAAAAGCTATCTATTCGTCTGACTGGAACGATGGAGCGCCAATTTCTCGCGATGGCATAAGTCATGCGTTTAAATATGTTCGTCTAGAGACCTATGAAGATGCCCTCAATAACATTGTCGTCAGCAACAATGGGCCTGAAACATCTGGAAATGCTGATTTCCAACGCGATTACATGCTCCATTACTGGCTAAATTTCGAGACCAAGGGCAGCCCCTCGCTTTTAAATATCGAATGGTTCGCCGATCCCACGGCCTACAGACTGAAGGTCAAAAAACCCGGCACCGACGAGTATATGGAGAAGGCTGTCGATCTTGTCGAAACCTTCAACTGGCTGATCGGCCTGCATGTGGAGCATCTGGACCACTGGCGTGGCTATGAGGCCTCATTCAAGCGGGAACCCGACCCGGAGCTGCCAGAGGACACCAGTACGCGCCTGATCCTTGACGGTTCATTAAAAGAGACGGACGATGGCGCCTGGCGCTTTCGCAAGATCGAAGGCTATACGCTGCGCACGCCGGGAGACCAGTCAGACCGCGAGCGGACCCTGGTGATCTGGCGCAAGCTGACCGGAGACTTGGAAAAAGACAATCTGATGCTGGACGAGTGGTTCAAGAAGTATCGCCTGTCCACCCAGGATACCGAGTTCGATGTTGTTTATGTCAACGGCTCCAACAACCTGCCCAATCTGCGACAGGCGGAAGAGACCTGGAAGGTCCGCCTCATCGAGGAACATTTCCACCAGGCGATGTGGGATGTGGAGGGCTAAAGGATGGCGCAAAGACGACGGAACAATAGGAAAAAGCCACTGCCCTTTGGTCACAAACTGGTGCTCAATCAATGGATCGTCAGCCTGTTCGGTTTCGACCCACTAAAAGACCACAAGGACGGCAAGCGGACACTGCGGCCGGTGCTACCGTTGGCGAAAATCGTCAAAGATGCGCCGGAGGGCATGAGCGCGGAAAACCTGCACTATTTCTACAAGACGCTCGATATCAATCTCCAGGCCGGTTCAAGTATTACGCGAAACGACCTACTGCGTTACGAACACAACATTGTCAGCCACACCCTGGCGATCAATGAGGACCGTGAGCGCCCCATTGTCTGGAAGTACTACCAATGGCTGTCGCTGTTGTTTGCGGAAATCTATCTCGAGCGGTTCTTCGCCGACCGCGATGCCTTGCTGGAACAACTGAATGACTACATTGCGTTATTCAATGACTATTGGACGAATGCGGGTTATGAAACCGGCATCACGCCCTACGACCTGGAGGATCTGAACAAGCTCTGCCTACAGAACGCGACCGGATCCGGCAAGACGCTGCTGATGCATGTGAACTTTCTGCAGTTCCGCCATTACGCGCAAGGCTCGCCCTTGAAGCACGACCTCACCCGAACCGTTCTGATCACCCCCAATGAGGGTTTGTCCGCACAGCACCAGCGCGAGTTGAAGGGAAGCGGGATTGCTGCCGAACGCCTGCTGACCGACAATGGCGACCTGTTCTCCTCTAGCAAGAGCGGCCTGCGGCAAGTTGACTATACCGAGATCACCAAGCTGGGGGACACGGACGGCCCCAACACCATCGCCACCCGAAATCTCGGCGATCAGAACCTGCTGCTGGTCGATGAGGCGCATCGCGGCATGGGTAGCCAGGAAGAACGCGGCTGGTTCAAAAGCCGCGCCCGGCTGTCCGAAAAGGGCTTTGTGTTCGAATATTCAGCAACCTTCAAGGAGGCAGTAAGCGCCGCAAAACGCCCCGAGATCGAGGCGGGCTATGCCAAGGCTATCCTGTTTGATTATTCCTACCGCTATTTCTACGAAGACGGCTACGGAAAAGACTACCGTATATTCAACCTGCCGCGCACCTTCGAGGATCTGCAGTTCTCCTATCTCACCGCCTGCCTGCTTTCCTTCTACCAGCAGCTCAAGCTGTACGAGGATAAACACGGGAGTTATGCCGTCTACAATATCGAAAAGCCGCTATGGGTCTTCGTAGGATCCAGTGTTACCAAGGCGACAGGTACAAAGGCGGAAAAGGCCACGGTTTCTGATGTGGGAATGATCATCGCGTTTCTAGCCCGCTTCCTCAAGGACCACGCCGCCACAGCCACCGAGATCGAGCGGCTTTTAACCGACAATGCACAACAGACCGGCCTGCTCGATGAAAACGGTGGCGATATTTTTGCTGGTAGCTTCGTCTACCTCCAGCATCTTCTTTCGCGTGAAGGGTGGGATGCGCAGGATCTGCTACAGGATATTCTGGCCAAGCTGTTCCAGAACGCTGCGGGCGGGCAATTGTCCATTGCCCGTATCAAGGGCGATGAGAACGAGATTATGCTTCGAGTCGGCCAGGAAGAAACCCCTTTCGGTCTCATCAATGTGGGCGATGCCTCCGGCCTCGCTTCGCATATCGCCGCACAGAATTTCGACAACGTCGCAGTCCTGGAGTCAGAGTTTTCTGAAACCCTTTTCGGGCAAATCAACATCTCCTCCTCTCCGCTCAACCTTCTGATCGGTTCGAAGCGCTTCGTTGAAGGCTGGGACTGCTGGCGCGTTAGCACGCTAGGCCTCATGCATGTCGGCAAGAGCGAAGGTGCACAGATTATCCAGCTATTCGGACGCGGTGTTCGCCTGAAAGGCCATAACTGGTCGCTCCAGCGTAGCGGTTTTGCCACGCCAACCCATCAGCCGGAATACATCCAGTACGTCGAAACCCTGAATGTCTTCGGCATCGAAGCGGACTTCATGGAACGGTTCCGCAAGTTCCTCGAAGAGGAGGAATTGCCGAAGAATGACCAGAAGGATGTCTACACCATCCCTCTCAATGTCACTTATGAATTTGGGCATCGGCTCAAGGTGCTGCGTCCACGGCTGAAACGCGGTGACGGCAGGGAGTACGACTTCAAACGCGATGGGGCGATTCCAGCTTTTGGCCAGGTGCCTGACAAACTGCGTCAAAAACTGATCGAAATCGATTGGTACCCGAGAATACAGTCATTGGAATCCAAACAAGGAAGTAGAATCGGTGAGAAGGAGTCTCGTACTTTCTCAAACGACCATCTCATTTACCTAGACTATGATGATCTGTTCTTCCGGCTGGAAAAATTCAAGCGTGAACGGTCTTGGCACAACCTGAATATCTCCAAATCGGCGATACGCCCATTGCTTGAAGATGGAACCTGGTATCGCCTTGTTACCCCTTCCGGGAAGATGACGCTGGACAGTTTTGCCAATGTCCATCTCTGGCAGGAGATGGCGGCAGAGCTTTTGCAGAAGTACATCGAAGAGTTTTACAACTACTGCAAGGCCGCCTTCATCGAACCACGCCTGGAGTTGCGTGAGCTGGAGCCAGATGACGGCAATCTTCCACAGGAGGATGAGTACCAACTCATTGTCGATGCCGACCAGCAGGCCCTCATCAATGACATCAAAACCCTGACACGTGAAATCGCCGCGCGCAAAAGCGGCATACTGCAGGCCGGTGACTTGAAGGGATGTCTCTTTGCCAATCATCTCTATGAGCCTGTCTTACATGCTGCCAAGGGGAGCAAGATTCAGATCGCCCCTGTATCCCTTAACGAAAGCGAGTTTCAGTTCCTGGATGATCTTCGGCAATACATTGAGCGAGAGCGGGACAATCTCGAGAAGAAAGGGATCGAGTTGTTTCTGCTCAGGAACGAAAGCCGGGGACGTGGAATCGGCTTCTTCGAGGCCGGCAACTTCTATCCTGACTTCCTGCTCTGGCAGGTCAAGGGCAACAAGCAGCACCTGTCTTTCATTGAACCACACGGTCTACAGCATGAAGGTCCTGGCCACAAGAAAATCGAGTTTCACAAGGTGATCAAGGATATCCAAAACCGGCTGTCAGCAGACGGGGTCGTACTCAATAGTTTTATCGTGACTCCAACACGCTTCGGTAAGCTGAATTGGGGCAAAACGATCGACGAGCTGGAAGAAATGCACGTTCTCTTCATGGAAGACAGGCGCGACAGTTATGTTCAAACCATCATAGCCAAAATGGTCCACTGATGCGTCTCCACACGATTGTTAACAATATCCAGAACTGTACTAGCGCCCCTATTTGCACTACTGAATTCATTCATCAAGTTATACATGCACCGCGCATTGCCTCAAAAGGATGACAAGGACGTATATTTCTAAAATAATAGACACCTACGAGCTAATAGAATCATCTGCTAGTGAGCACTAAAACATATTATGGATATTAGAAAATCTACGTTATCAGCAGTTAAAGCTATCACCATCTTTTTTGGGTGGTGTATGGAAGTGCTCATATCAGATGCCGAACCGGAGACTAGCGATCGTCCGCAGGGTGACGGCTCGGATAGATTTGGTGACTACAACTTTCGGACCGGCCGGTTCGACGCGGGTACCGATCCGAATGGCTGGTATGAAGAGGATATGTAATCTGACGTCATCTCTTCACGCCCTTCGACAGTACGTTTTTCCCGATACTACCACCATGCCTGCCCGCGTCATCCGCCGGTCGAGACAATGGTGCCGTCGCGGACGTTAGAGACCGACCGATCTTTACTCCCGCCCATGCCATCATCCCACTCCATAGCAACGGCAGCCCGAGATACAGGCTGGTGGTGATCATGTTGAGCAGCAGGCGCTTGATGTCGTGCTCGCCCGGGTTGGCGAACATCTGCAGGAAGACATTCACATCCGGGTACATGGACAGGATGAGGTTCTGGTCCACCCACAGCGCCAGATACCAGAGCACACTCCAGAACTTGACGGTAAAGATAGCCATGGCGCCAATGACCATCATGGAAATGGAATAGCGCGACAGGACCACGACCATGGGCAATAGTGCGTAGATACCGAGCAGTAGCACGGCCTGCACCATCGGGAGGGCCTGCAGGACCGCGGTCATGGTGACGGAAAACAACGCTGATGCGGCGAGTACACCACCCGATGCCAGACCACCCTTGGCGACATTCTCTACCGTGTTCAGCAAGCCCGTACTGCCGGAGTTGTTAGCCACGAGGTCGTTGTTCGACCAGGTTGGCGGTGCATTGGCCAGAACGGTCTTGGCGACCGCATCGTTTTGTTGTTCGCTGGCAAGGGCCGGGGCGATGGCGACCACCAGACCTGAAAAACCGGCCGAGGTGGCATCAGCCTCGTTGATGAGTTTTTCGCGCAGACCGATCGAGGCGTCTTCCCACCACTGCTTGCAGTAAGGCCTGCCCCAGCTGGGTGGCGCAGCCGGATCATATTCGGTATCGCGAGCAGCATTGTAGGCCCAGCCACTAACCTGTGTGGTAGCGCGCAGGGTGTCGTAGTAACCGGGCGTATCTCGATAGACATGGGATCCCATCCAGTCTGGATCGTCGGGGCCATAGGTTGTCAGCAGAGCATTGACCGCGGCAGTGGCTGGCCGTTCTGCCTGATACTTCGACCGGGCCGGGATGTAACACTGGCTGAAGAAGTCGCTCACTTCCTGGCGGAGGCGTGGATCGGCGATGGTCGCGAGCCGCGCCTGTTGCTCATAGGTACGCATGTCCGCGGCACTTGGGAGGCCTTCGACCACGGCGTGGTTGAATCCCGAGGTCATCGACAGCACCGCATACCACCACACCGGGATGTTCACCGTTGCCGGCGAGCCGGTAAAGCCGGTGGACCCGTAGGTGCTCTGGGGTGTGGCCACAGTCGCTGTGGGCGGTGTCGGATCGATCAGTGTCGGTGGCGGCGTGTAATTGAGTGAAGCGGCGTTGAGCGGGGTCAATGCCGCCGGCTGGCCGGCCAGTACCACCACCAGTAGTGCGATGAAGAGCTCCAGCTCCATTCGGCGCAACGACAACCCGGTGACCGTACCGAACTCTCCGCCCTGAGCCGGCTCTCGCCAGTTATCGGTCAGGATGCCGAGGAACGGCAGGAACACGATCCCCGTGCCGACCAGTACATCCCAGAGGATGCCGTAGAAGGTCCAGCCGAACAGGGTCGTGAAGAGTTCGAGATAGCTGTCGACGGTCATGCCCTACTCCCCTGCAGCAAGGCAAATACCTGACCGAGCAGGTTCTGGCCCAACACCAGTTCGATCACGACGAGCCAGGTCACGATGCGCCAGCGCACGGCAATCAAATTCGCGGCCTGTGTTCCGTCAATGCGACCCCAACGGTGGAGGCCATTCACGAGCCATGGCCAGGCGATGGCCACCAGAGCGATTATTGTGAGCCGGAATCCGGTCAGGACCGGTTTCAAGGCCTCGATCCGGGTCTGTACCGCCACCACAGAAGTCGTCTCGACCGATCGCCAGAGGATGGCGCCAGCTCCCAATGCCAGACCAAACGCCAGCAGGGTCAGCAAAAAGAACCAGCGCCGACGCAGGGTAAATCCGTTATTGGACACGGCCATTGCTCAGCGGGCGCGGATCGATGGTGGGTACCTGCGGAGTATTCAGGGACGCCTGCCGGCGGGCCGCGGCACGCTGGAGCAGGGTCGCGATGGTATCGGATACCACTTCCTTGCGCACCCGGGTCTCGAATAGCAGGTTCTCGATCTCCTTGTCCAGCTCGGCGATGGACTTGTCCGCATGCTCGCGGGCCACTTCGGTGGCATAGACCTCCGGCACCTGGCGCCCGGACAACAGCAAACGACGGGCATACAGCGCCTTCTCCACCGTGCGGGCCGTACTGATCTCCGAGACCAGTCTGCCCATGATGAGGCTCTGCTCGGAGGCCGGCATCTCCCGAATCGCCTCGATGACCTGACGGGTGATGGCCACGCCGGGGGCGGTAATATTGTCCAGGTTCGCCAGTGTCGGGGGCGTCGCACCGCTGACCAGGTTCTGGATTTCCGTCGTGACAGCCGTCGCCTCCTGGTTGAGCTTTGGCAGTAGACCCGTACCGGGAATACTGTCCTTGCGGCAGGTATCACAGGTCGTCACGATGTTTTCACCGACCACATCGACAACCCAGTTACGCGCCTCGGTAGGCGTTGCCCAGATCTCCGTCAGGCGGGTGGCCGAGGCAGGCGGAACCGGGCCTGCCGTCGTGATTGGTCGGTTCATGTTGATGTTGTACCCGGCCTTGACGATGTCGCCGGTGAACTCCAGCACCGGTTGCCCGGTGCCACCGGCTTGCCCACCAATCCAGGGCACACCGTTATCGCCATTGGCCGTCTCGACGGCATCCTTGGCAGTCACCGCGTCGTTGCCGCCGATGCCCATCTGCAGCTTCCAGTCATTGCCCTTGGAGAGCGTAATGAGGTCGGCGTAGGGATTCTTGCCCTTCGCAATCTCGGCTTCCATCTGCTCACAGGACTTGGTGGCCAGCTGCACGGTCTCCTCAGCTTTCAGGAGCGCATTCTGGAAAAGGTCATAGAGACCGGGATTGGCGCGCTGCAGAATCAGTGCCGGGAGGGAGGCAATGGCGGCACTGGCCGCTGCGGTCATGGCGTTCATCGCGTTATCGACGCCGGCGCCGATGTTATTCAGCGTATTGGTAATCGCCACGACGGGATCGAACTTGCCGCAGCTGTAGCCCATTCCCAGTTGCGCCGAGCCACCCAGGGTGACCGACACCACGGAAGGATTGGCAGGCACCGACACCGGCTCTGCCCCACCAATCTCGTAGTACCAGAGGCTGTCTTCCGTTGGCCCTTTGGTTACGGCATGCGCACTATTCAGACTGAAAAGTCCAACCAGCAGCCAGCTGATAGCGTGTCGGCGACAGAATGTGTATAGAAAGTTCATTTTCATCAGGGATAAGCAATCCAGTCAATATCAAACAAAAACCACTGCCCTTTTCGCTGACAGCATTTATAAGGCCGCCACAGATTCCAGACATAATCACCCTCGCTGTCGACGCGGCCACCGCCCCAGCCGGCCAGGCTGGCAAGATCATTGGTGCCGAAGACGTTGCAGGTGGATTCCGGTTTCGGGAGCAACATCTGCCAGGTGCCCGTAGTGCGATCCTTCTCCATCAAGGGACCCGGTGACCAAACCTTCATGGATCCGGATGAACCGGTCACTGGCACATAGACGTGCGGTTGTCCCGTGCGCGTGACGATGTCGCCGGCGCGCTGGGCATTGAGGGCCGCGGCCTTGGGTTCTTCGGCCTGGGTCGTCCAGCCAGTGCGCGGATAGACTCCGCCCCAGGTCTGCAATGGCCAGGTGCCCAGTTCACGCAGACCGGGAATCAGGCTGGCGGGATAGAAGATCTCCGGGATCTCCTGGCGCCACGACAGGGCATCGAGGCCGGACTGGAAATAGGGTAAGAAGGAAGTAGTCTCAGACGGACACAACAGCCCGACCCCGGCGACGATACCCGTCAGCGAACTCAGCGGATGGCCAATGGCGTCGGTCTCGCGGTAGACCAAATTCTTGTGATCGCGTTCTGAGGTTCCTTCCGTGCGGTTGCCGGCACTGTCGATCGGCACCAGCAGCAATGCGCCCAGCAGGCCCGTGGCGGCGGTCTTCTGCGCCAGACCCAGCGTCGCCCGGATCTCGGTCCACGGGTTCCCGCCCAGTTCATTGTAGGTACTGACCACCAGATCCGGGTTGTAATGCCCCACCTTGATCGATGTGCGTACACTGCAACCGGTCCAGGAACAGCGCAGCCAGAAACAGGCGCCGATGGGCATCCATCGCATGCAGGACAACGCCGCCGTTGTCGTCTGGGCGATGATCTGTGGCGTCGTCGTTGTACCGGCAAATCCAGTAACCGGGAGCCACAATGCAACCGCAAGACTGAAGGAGAGACATCGCTGGCGGATCATCGCTTACCTTCCCGCCGCCATGACTGATAATGTGCAAGTGCGGTCTGCACATCGGTTACGCCATATACAACGGCTTGCCCATCGAAGACGATGGCTGGATAGCGATCCACACCATACTGCATTGCCTTCGCCAAGCCTTGCGCCGCCGATTGCATTTTCATTCTTGTTTGATCATCCATGCCCTGGAGACGGCGCAAGGCGATTTGCTTCGACTGCACAGGATCGGCCGGCATGTCGATAGAAAGAGCTCGTTCCATAGACTCGATGCCATCGATTTCGTAGACCATGATGTCCAGTCCACGCAATTTGTTACTGGCGTCATCGGTGGATACAAAGCGGTACTCGTCTGTTGTGAACACCTCGACAACATGCGGCTGAAGCAGCCGATTCTGATCCGCGAATAGAACGCCGGAATACAGGGACGTGGACACCAGCCAAACAACTGGAAGCCGGAAACGTTGTATTGATGTTTTCCAATGCATTACAGATAACTCGATTTCAAGATGCAGGCTATGGTGACGCGCCGACACGTGCCGCGATAGCGGAAATCGATTCATGAACGTGCAGGGTTTATTGCCAAGTAATTGCCTGATGAGTATTAGCCGCCACGTTTCTTTGCGATGCGATCTGCGATGACATACACCGCCTCGAGCTCACTGCAGTTGCGCTCCCGCATAATCGCGCCACGTTCGGCCTTCTCATGCTTCTCCGTCATGGCAAGCGCCAGTGACAGCGGTGGCGGGACATTTCGAAATAGCGCTTCCATATTATCGGAGAGCACCACACCCTCGACATACTTGCCCGGCTCCTTGCGAGCCGACAGCAACAGACTACGCTGCACATCGGTCAGATCCTTGAAGCGGGCGATCTGTTCGACCTCCTCCTTGGGCATGACCAGGCACAGCCACCACTCCATCATGTTGAGCATCTTGCGGCTGGCGTCGGGGAAGTCTTCCAGATTCTGGGTGGCGATCCAGAACCAGGCACCGAGCTTGCGCCACATCTTGGTAATCTTGACGACGTAGCGGGCGAGCAGTGGATTGGTGGTGATAATGTGACCTTCATCGGTGACGACCAGCGTGGGTCGTTCATCGTGCTGGCAGCGTTCCACCAGATCGTTGATGTAACTCATCATCGAGATATAGGCCACGGTGAGCTGATCCTCGTAGCCCTCCCGGGCCAGCATCCCCATCTCCAGAATGGTGACATCCGACTCGGGCCACGGGGTACCCGGTCGGTTGAAGAAATGGCCAGCCAGTCCCGAGCAGAACAGCGCCATGCCATCCCCCATCTCGATGGCCCGGTTGCGTCGGTGATCCGGCAGGCTTTCATCGTGACCGATATGCTGAAGTGCATCGACAACATCCTGGGTGAGCACCTGATCACGGCCCGCCTCTTTGACGGTTTTGGCGGCGAGGAAAATCGCGTTGCGGATGAGCAAACGGTCGGCCCGGGTCATGCGCGCATCTTCTCGCTCATCGCCCCCGGTGATCATGATACGTGCTGCGATCTCCATCTCGCCGAGCACGTCACGACCACCGCCCTCCTCTTCCAGCTCATCATCTTCGGCCAGTGCATCCGGATCATCGCGCAAGCGCTGCTGTCGTTCTTTTTGCAACACACGCATGGCATCGGCAAAGGGCGGCAGACTCACATCGGTATTCGGGTTCAGCGTGACCTGGTTGACGGACAGTCCGTGCGCCTTAAATTGCTGGCCCAACAGCGAGAAGGAACCACCGGCCTCGATGATGAAGATACGCGGCCGGTACATGGCCGCCATCTGCTGCAGCAGATAAACCAGCATTGCCGACTTTCCGGCGCCGGTGGGACCAAGGATGAGCATGTGCGCGTTCTTCTTGCGGTCGGCTCGGTGCAGCGGGTCGAATACCAGGGGTTCTGCACCCCGGTTGAAGAACACCAGGCCCGGGTGGCCGGTACCTTTCGATCGGCCGTACAGGGGTAGCAGATTCGCCGTATGACTGGAAAACACCAGTCTCGATCGGCGGCTGGATTTCTCCAATGCGGCATCGTAGGCCATGGGCAGATTACGGATGTAGCTGTCGAGCGCCAACAGATCGGCCTCGTGCAGGATCGGCTGCAGGCCGTTGGGCAACAGCAATGCATTCAGCTGATTGACGTTGGCACGCAGGGTTTTCAAATCATCGCCACGCACATAGAACGCAATGCCAAGCGGATAGAGCTTGTTACCCCGTGCCATCTCCCGCTCCACGGCCTCGGCGTCTTCCTTAGTCAGCTCGGCCTCCGCGGAATCCCCGACAGCGGCCCGTTTGACTTGGGCGATGTGGTTACGCGTAAAATCCTGGGGCTTGGCCGTCAGGTTCAGCACCATGACGGTGTACTCCGGGAACCGATCGAATAGCGAGAAGACGTGATCACCGGCCTGACGCTCTGCGGTCATGTGGCCCACCTCCGGCGCCCGGCGCAGACCCTGAATGCTCACCAGGGTGTGCGGCAGATCATCGAACCACCAGGTCGCCGTATCATTGTCGGAGCGCGGCATTGTCAGTGTCAGGCGCTCGGCAAGATCATGGCCGAACGGCAGGTCTTCGTCCCCCGGATAGGGCGCAATCTCCAGCAGCTTGTCGGGATCACCGCCGGTAATCTCAGGCTTTGGGTTGAACCATTTGAGCAGCCACTCGTAGAGATCCTGGCCGGTGCCGCGATGAACCCGTATCCCGGCCGAGGCCAGGGAGGCCACCCACTTGGTGGCCACATCGTTCAGGGACTCTTCGATTTCCACGGCGGATGGCACCCGGCCATTGGGTTTCAAACGACGGTATAGCGTGGCCCGCACACGCCGGACCTGGCCTCGCCACTGGGTGCCAGTCACCGCAGTGTCTTCAAAGAGGCCGCCGGGACGAGTGATGCGAGCGAGATGCTCCGACAGGGTTTGCTGGTAATGCTGGGTGTAAGCCGTGTCTCGTGCACCGGGCTGAGCGTAGTTTGCAATATCCTTCTGAAATCCCTGAAGACTCGGCTCGTCCTGGACATATACCTGCAAGATCCACGGGGAATCGTCTTCTTCAGGGATGGCATCGGTCAGCGCGGTCTGGATCGCGTCACGCAACTGGGACATGAACGCGGGCGTGCGCGCCTCGGTACCGGCCGGGGTTAGCTCGAACAGGGCGCCGACACTGATCCCGTCTTCCAGCAGAAAGGTGCGGCTTGCCGGGTTGTATTCCATCCATGGCAGGAGATCGGTAAAGGACGGCGGGCGATCGTACAACTGTTTGATCTGTTTCGTGGTGACCGGTGAGTCTTCAACCCGCTCCTTCTGATTGGATGGTGATGAATCTGACTTCATGAAACTCACCGATGAT
>NZ_JBHNMF010000049.1:0-13633 GCF_048562965.1 Thiolapillus sp.
GTACGCGGCTACTCAGGCCTTTCCCTCCGCCCATGGGATCACGGGCATAATCATCCAGCAGATCGAGCAGGGCTTTCTGATGCGAGGGATCCCGATAATCTGCAACAACTATGCCGGTCATTTCCTGTTGATGTCGCTGGCGACGTAATTGTCGGGGATCAGGATCGTGGGCTGACGCTGGTTTTCGTCCTGCCAGGGATAGTCCCGGTTGAAATGCAGGCCGCGGCTTTCACGGCGGCGCATGGCGGAAAGGATGATAAGTTCTGCCACGTCCGCGAGGTTGCGCAGTTCCAGCAGGTCGTTGGTGACCCGGAAGTTGCTGTAATACTCGCGGATCTCGTGCTGCAGCAGGTTGATGCGTCGCCGCGCCCGTGCAAGACGTTTGTTGCGGCGCACGATGCCCACATAGTCCCACATGAAACGCCGCAGTTCATCCCAGTTGTGGGCCACCACCACGGCTTCGTCCGAATCCGTCACCCGGCTTTCATCCCAGTGAGGCAAGGGTGGCAGGGCATTTTCTGCCTGTTGCAGCTTCCCGGCAATATCCTCGGCGGCCAGTTCGCTGAACACCAGGCATTCCAGCAGGGAGTTGCTGGCCATGCGGTTGGCGCCATGGAGTCCTGTGTAGGCCGTTTCGCCCACGGCATACAGTCCTTCGATATCGGTGCGGGCTTTCCTGTCCGTCCAGATGCCTCCGCAGGTGTAATGGGCAGCGGGCACCACCGGGATGGGTTCCCTGGTGATATCGATACCCAGTTCCATGCACTTGGCGTAAATGGTCGGGAAATGGGCGCGGATGAAATCGGCATCCCGGTGGCTGATGTCCAGGTAGACGCAGTCCAGGCCATGAAGCTTCATTTCGTTGTCGATGGCGCGGGCAACGATATCCCGTGGCGCAAGTTCGCCCCGCTCGTCGTAGGCATCCATGAAACGCTTGCCGTCGGGCAGGACCAGGATGCCGCCTTCGCCGCGTACAGCCTCGGTGACGAGGAAGGACTTGGCGTTGGGATGATAGAGACAGGTTGGATGGAACTGGATGAACTCCATGTTGGCGATACGGCAGCCGGCACGCCAGCCCATGGCGATACCATCGCCGGTGGCTACATCGGGATTGCTGGTGTAGAGATAGACCTTGTTGGAGCCGCCGGTGGCCAGCACGACACTATGGGCGCCGATGGATTTCACCCGGTCTTTTTTCAGGTCCAGAAGGTAGGCGCCGTAGCAACGCCTGGCCTGCTTCCCCTTGTCCCTGGGGGTGCATATGAGGTCGATGGCAATGTGGTGTTCCAGCAAGGTGATATTGGATTGCTGTCGTGCCCGGTCTTCCAGGCTCAGTTCCACCACGCGACCGGTGGCATCGGCCGCATGGATGACCCGGCGGTGACTGTGGCCTCCCTCACGGGTGAGATGATAGCCGGACGATCCGGTTTGGGGCTGCTGAGTGAACTCCACGCCCTGGTTCAGCAGCCAGCGGATGTTCTGGGGTCCGTTTTCCACCACCAGCTTGACCACTTCCTCATCGCAGAGATCCGCACCGGCGCGGAGGGTATCCTGGATGTGTGATTCCGTGGAATCTGCCTCATCCAGGACCGCAGAGATGCCTCCCTGGGCGTATAGGGTATTTCCCTCGGCCAGTTCCCGCTTGGATACCACGGCAATACGGGTTTCTGGCGGCAGACGCAGTGCCAGACTGAGACCGGCCGCGCCGCTGCCGATAATTAAAACATCATAGTCGGTTTTTTTTGACATAATAGGGGCTGCTAATTTTTTGGGTATTGGCCACCGGGTTCAGACCAATTAAGTATTCATGAAACAGAACTTTATAACAATAAGAATGTCACATTGGCATAAGAAGCAAAAGCCATTGATGTGTGGCTCGGGAAGTGAGCCATGACTTCAAATGCCGAGGCTGACCTCAAATTGGTTGAAAAGGTCAAGAAAGGCGATAAGAAGGCTTTTGATCTGCTGGTGCTGAAATACCAGCAGAAGGTGGCAAATATCATCTCGCGCTACATTCACGACAGCAGTGAGGTGTTCGATGTCAGCCAGGAGGCCTTTATCAAGGCCTACCGGGCGCTGCCGAAGTTTCGCGGTGACAGCGCATTTTATACCTGGCTGTACCGCATTGCCATCAATACCGCCAAGAATCATCTTGCCGCCAAGGGCCGCCGGCCACCGGCAGATGATGTCGAGGCGATAACGGCAGAGCAGATGGATTCTGGTGCGAGGCTGAAGGAATTTGATACGCCCGAGCATCTGCTGCTTCAGGACGAGATTGCCCGCACCATTCGGGATGCCCTGAACGATCTGCCGGATGATTTGCGTACGGCTATCAGCTTGAGAGAGCTGGAAGGGCTTAGCTATGAAGAGATTGCCCAGGCGATGGATTGTCCCATAGGTACGGTCCGCTCACGTATCTTTCGTGCCAGAGACGCCATCGACAAGAAACTGCGACCATTACTGAATTGAACGAGAATACACATGTCTGAAAACGGAAACAAAAAAGAAGACGACTTCCTGTCTGCTGTTATCGACAATGAACTCAGCGAGATGGAGATGCTGAGTGTGAGTCATCGTGTCAGCGGAGATCAGGAACTCAGAGAGACTCTGATCCGTTATCAGCTGATCAGCGACAGCATTCGTGGTGAAGACATCAATCTTTCTTCCATGGATCTGGTCAGTTCCGTGAGCCGTCATCTCGAGTCAGAGCCGACGGTACTGGCTCCACTGAAATCACGCCGGCACCTGCCCAAATGGGTTCAGCCGGCAGCCGGCGCCGCGCTTGCGGCTTCCGTAGCAGCGGTGGGTATCCTGCTGGGTCCCCAGTTCATCAATGGCAGCCAGCATCAGACGCCGGCCAGCAGCGGTTTGCGGGTGGTGGCGCAACCGGTTGGCAAGGTGGCGCCTGCCCCCGCACTTGTGGCGAAGCAGGAAAATCACTGGAAAACCATCGAAGACAAGACGCGCACCCGTCTGACTAATTATCTGGAGCAGCACAGCCAGTACGCTTCCGCACCGGGCGGTGTTCAGGGCGTCATGCCTTATACTTCTTTCGTCAGCTATGGCAAACCGCAGAAGTAAGCCGGTGAGAGAGGGATTTCTGGCGCTGCTGCTCTTCCTGTCGGTGACAGGATTTGCAACCGAGGAGAACAGCGGCAACGAGGCAGTGCAATGGCTGGAAAGAATGAACAAAGCAGTCATCAGCATGGACTACGAAGGCCATTTCGTTTACCAGTGTGGCACATCGTTGGAGGCAATGCGTTTGCGCCACCAGATTGGCCTGAATGGACCTCTGGAATCCCTGTCTTCGCTGACAGGTGTGCCCAGGGAAGTGGTGCGCGACAGCGAATCCATTACCATCATCACCAACAGGAATGGAAAACTTCATATCACCCAACAGCCGGCGGCGGGCAAGCTTTCTCCCTTAAAATCCATTCAGCCGGAAAAACTGTTGCAGAATTACCGGATTACATTGGGTGGAAGTGTGCGTATCGCCGGTCGTCCCGGCGTGGTAATCAATCTCGTGCCCAACGACAGTCTGCGTTACGGCTATCGTCTGACGCTGGACAAACTGAGCGCGTTGCCTCTCGATCTGACCGTGGTGGATGACAAGGGAAACATTCAGTCCCGCATCATGTTTACCGACATCAAGATCACCGATATCGATCTTGTGTCACTGCAGGATTCAGTTGGTACGACAGGTATGGAAAACCCCCTGATGCTCGCCAATCTGGAAGCAAACATGGGCAACGCCGAAATCACCAGGA
The DNA here is from genome assembly GCF_048562965.1 of Thiolapillus sp. Classification (NCBI taxonomy): domain Bacteria; kingdom Pseudomonadati; phylum Pseudomonadota; class Gammaproteobacteria; order Chromatiales; family Sedimenticolaceae; genus Thiolapillus; species Thiolapillus sp. The sequence goes on from NZ_JBHNMF010000049.1 coordinate 3,768, forward strand.
AGCCGGCCCTGGCGCCTGTACAGCCAAATGAAACGGTTTGGGATCTCCGTTCCCTGCCATCCGGTTTCGATCTTGTCCGCCACCAGAAATCCCCTCAGACAGGCCTGGAGCATTTTGTGTTTTCCGATGGCCTGGCAACGGTTTCTGCCTATCTTGAACCCCTGGACAGCGAAAAGGCATTCGAGGGTTATACCAATCTTGGCTCCGTTCGTGTGCTCGGACGGCGTCTGAAGGACTATCAACTGACCATCGTAGGTGAGGTGCCTAAAAAAACCCTCAAGCTGATGGCTGCCAGCATTCAGTACCACAAGTCCTGAAACAGTTACGATCCATCGCAGGAGGTTTCTGACAGCATGTTGGAGGAAGAAGGAATCGTATTGTCCGTCAATGGAGACACCGCCGAGGTTGTCGCCGAGACAAAATCGGCCTGCGGTTCCTGTTCAGCCAAGAGCGGCTGCGGCACCTCACTGCTTGCCAGTATGTTTCCCCAGCGAAAACGTTCCTTTCTGGCCGCCAATCCTGTCAGTGCCCAGGAGGGTGACCGCGTAGTCATCGGTCTGGATGAATCTGCTATGCAGATTGCTTCGCTCCTGGTCTATATGGCCCCCTTGCTGGGGCTGATCGGTGGCGCTATCCTGGGCAACTGGCTGATGCCGTCCCTGCTGTCGGGATTCACCGAAATTGGCAGTATTGCCATGGGTATCGCCGGTTTTGTTCTGGTCTTGATGATGGTACGGAAAATCAGTCCCCGGTTGTCAGGGAGCAGCCGCTATCAGGCGCGGATACTGCGGGTTTTACGGATAAGTCCGATATCTGTTGAAGGCATCAAACTAATGGGTAATCAAATCGATGGGAAATAGATCCAAGCAAATTGCAGCCATTTTTCTTTGTTTCTTTGCAGTCCTGGGCAGCATCCAGGCAGGCAGTCTGCCGGATTTCACCGAACTGGTCGAGCGCAACGCACCGGCGGTGGTCAATATCAGTACGGTTTCCCATGGCAAGCAGGGTTATCATCAGTTTCATACGCCGGAGAACATGCCCATACCGGAAAACAGTCCCTTCAACGATCTGTTCCGGCGTTTTTTTGATGAGGAAGGTAAAGGTGAGATGCCGCCAGAGGACAGTGAGTCCCTGGGATCCGGCTTCATTATTTCCAAGGATGGCTATGTCCTCACCAACCATCATGTGGTGGATGGTGCGGATGAAGTCATTGTGCGGCTGAGCAACCGCAAGTCTTATGAAGCCAGGGTGGTGGGGTCAGATGAAGCCAGTGATATCGCTTTGCTGAAAATCGACGCCGACGACCTTCCCGCCGTGCGTATTGGCAACAGCAAGAACCTCAAGATTGGCGCCTGGGTGCTGGCTATCGGCTCGCCTTTTGGATTTGATGCCACTGTGACCGCAGGTATTGTCAGCGCCAAGGGCAGAAGCCTGCCCAGCGAAAACTATGTGCCCTATATCCAGACCGATGTGGCGATCAATCCGGGCAATTCGGGTGGTCCCCTGTTCAATCTCGATGGTGAAGTGGTGGGTATCAATTCTCAGATTTTCAGTCGCTCCGGTGGTTTCATGGGGCTTTCTTTCGCCATTCCCATCGAACTGGCGATGAACGTCGTGGATCAGTTGCGCAAGGATGGGCATGTGACCCGAGGTTATCTTGGTGTGCTGATTCAGGATGTCGACCGCAACCTTGCGGAAACCTTTGGCATGAGCCGTCCCCAGGGTGCGCTGGTCGCCAGGGTGATCAAGGATTCACCGGCAGCCAAAGGCGGTTTGCGGGTCGGTGATGTCATCCTGATGTTCAATGATCAGCTGTTGCGCAACTCTTCGCAGTTGCCGCCACTGGTGGGGACCATGGCCGTGGGAGAGGACGCCAGGCTGAAGGTGCTGAGAAATGGAAAGGAAATCGAACTGACCGTGCGTATCGCCGAACTGCCGTCGGAAGAGGCGCAGGAACAACCCGAAGAGGCAGCCGCACCGGACGCGGCCAAGAGCAACAGGCTGGGACTGGTATTCTCTGAGCTTACAGCGGAAGAAAGGAAAAAACTGGAGCTCTCGAATGACGAAGGTGTGCGGGTTGAAGAAGTCCACGAAGGACCTGCAGCGTCGGCGGGTGTCGATCCTGGCGACGTGGTGCTGATGGTGGATGGCAGGAAGATTTCCAGTCTTGCTCAGCTGCAGCAGATCATTAAGGCCGTGCTGAAAGGAAAAACAGTGGCCATGCTGCTGCTCAAGCCTCAGGGACCGGTATTCGTCGCCTTGCGTGCGCCTGACTAGTATTGAGAGGGCCTCAGGCTCCGGAAGTCTGCAAGCAAATCTGCCGGGAAAAAAAAGTCAATCCGGAGTATCATTCGCCGTTGCTGATTTTTCCGTGGATTGGGTCTGATGGGGGAAGCCTCCAGGCTGGAATTCCGAGACTCCCGAGGACTGATGTCTAAACTTGATCACATTCGAAATTTTTCCATCATTGCGCATATCGACCATGGAAAATCCACCATTGCAGACCGTTTCATACAGATTTGTGGTGGCCTGACCGAAAGGGAAATGGAAGCCCAGGTGCTCGATTCCATGGATCTGGAGCGTGAACGCGGTATCACCATCAAGGCGCAGAGTGTCACCCTGGATTTCGTCGCCAAGAATGGCGAGACCTACAAGCTGAATTTCATCGATACCCCCGGCCACGTGGATTTTTCCTACGAAGTGTCCCGTTCACTGGCCGCCTGTGAAGGTGCGCTGCTGGTGGTGGATGCCGCTCAGGGCGTGGAGGCCCAGAGCGTGGCAAACTGTTATACCGCGATCGAACAGGGGCTGGAAGTGGTGCCGGTGCTGAACAAGATCGATCTGCCTTCCGCGGAACCGGAAAGAGTGATTACCGAGATCGAGGAAATCATCGGTATCGAGGCGGAAGACGCCCTGCGGGTCAGTGCCAAGACGGGATTGGGAATCGAGGAATTGCTGGAAAGCCTCGTAGAGCGCATTCCTTCGCCCAGGGGTGATCCTGATGCGCCGCTGCAGGCGCTGATCATCGATTCCTGGTTTGATCCCTATGTTGGCGTCATCTCCCTCATCCGGGTAATGAATGGCAGCATCAACCGTCGTGACAAGTTCGTGATCATGTCAACCGGACGCACCTATCAGGCGGAAAAAGTCGGCGTGTTTACGCCAAAGCGTACCGATACCAAAAGCCTGGAAACCGGTGAGGTGGGCTATGTCATCGCCGGCATCAAGGAGATCGATGCTGCTCCAGTGGGGGATACCATCACCCTTGCCGACAATAAGGCGGCTGAGCCGCTGCCGGGTTTCAAAGAGATGCAGCCCCGGGTGTTCGCAGGCCTGTATCCCATCAGCTCGGATGACTACGAGAATTTCCGGGAAGCCCTGAGAAAACTGCGCCTGAACGACGCGGCCCTGCATTTCGAGCCGGAAACTTCCCAGGCGCTGGGTTTTGGCTTCCGCTGCGGTTTTCTGGGTATGTTGCACATGGAGATAATCCAGGAACGCCTTGAGCGGGAATACGATCTCGACCTGATCACCACCGCGCCCACGGTCATCTACGAAGTGGAGAAAACGGATGGCGAGGTGGTGATGGTGGATAATCCTGCCGATCTGCCTGATCCAGGCCAGATTGCAGAAATTCGCGAACCCATTATCGAGGCGCATATCCTGGTGCCCCAGGACTATCTGGGCAATGTCATCAGCCTGTGTATCGAGAAACGCGGTGTGCAGAAAAACATGCAGTATCTGGGCGGCCAGGTGCAGCTCGTGTATGACCTGCCCATGAACGAAGTGGTGCTCGACTTTTTCGACCGTCTCAAGTCTGTCAGCCGGGGTTACGCATCCTTCGAATATGAGCTGGACCGTTTTCAGGCAGCTAACCTGGTGAAGCTGGATATCCTCATTAACGGTGAGCGTGTGGATGCCCTTTCTCTTATCGTGCACAGGGATTATGCGGAAAGCCGGGGCAGGGAGCTGACGGAAAAGATGAAGGAAATCATCCCCCGGCAGATGTTCGAGGTGGCCATACAGGCGGCACTGGGGAGCAAGATCATCGCCCGCTCCACGGTGAAGGCCTTGCGGAAGAATGTCACCGCCAAGTGTTATGGCGGTGATATTACCCGCAAGCGCAAACTGCTGGAAAAACAGAAAGCCGGCAAAAAGCGCATGAAGCAGGTAGGGCGGGTGGAGATTCCCCAGGAAGCTTTCCTGGCTGTACTGAATGTTGGCAAGGACAAATAACCTCTGTTTGGAACTGAAGATATTATGAAAGAAGAAAAACAAACATCCGTCTATGAAATCGTTTTGCTGATTGGTGTTGCAGCGGTTTTTATATGGCTGTTGTCTGCCTTTGGCATAGAGCCTGCACTGGTTTTTGCCACGGTGATTTCCGGGCTGATCTGGGGAGCTTACCTGTTGTTCCGGGGAAAGCGGAAACCGGAAGCGGGGAAGGAGAAGGCCAAAGAACCCCTGATGGTGGATTATGCACGATCCTTTTTTCCCATTTTTCTGTTCGTGTTGCTGCTCAGGGCGTTCGTGGTCGAACCCTTTCGCATTCCTTCGGGTTCCATGATGCCCACTTTGCTGGTCGGTGATTTCATACTGGTCAACAAGTTCGCCTACGGGCTGAGAGCCCCGGTCACCAAAACCAAGTTTGTCGATATTGGCGAGCCGGAGCGGGGTGATGTGGTGGTTTTCCGCTATCCGCGAGACCCCAAGCTTGACTATATAAAGCGCCTGGTGGGTTTGCCCGGTGATCGTATCGCTTACCGAAACAAGGTGTTGTATGTCAACGGCAAAGCCATGCCGCAAAGCAAGGTGGGTCTTTACGATGCTGTCGGATCGGGCATCCGGATGCGGGGTAGCTGGGAACTGAAGGAAGACCTGGAGGGCGTGGAGCATTCCATATTGATCAATCCCCGTGTGCCGGACTTCGGCCCAGGCTGTCAGGTTCTGGCGCGAGGTGAAATCACCGTTCCGGAAGGTCACTATTTCATGATGGGAGACAACCGCGACAACAGTAACGACAGCCGCTGCTGGGGTTTCGTTCCGGAAGAGAATTTGGTTGGAAAAGCCTTTGTGATATGGTTGAGCCTGGACTGGAATCGCTCCGGGATCTTTGACTGGTCCCGCATTGGCGAAGTGATAGAGTAAAAGGGGAACAGAGATGCAGTATCTGAAAAAACCGCAGCAGGGGATGAGTATCACCAGCTGGATCATGGCAATCGCCATCGTTTTGTTTTTTGTGCTGCTGGGCGTGAGGATGGTGCCCAGCTACCTGGAATTCCACTCCATGAGTAAAATTCTCGAGGGTATCAAGGAAGATCCGCAATACAGGAAAGTGGCTCCCAAGCAGTTGCGGAAGATATTCAATCGCCGTATCGACATCAATGGCATTTATGATTTTGATCAGAAGAACCTGAAGATCGACCGCAGCAAGGGCAAGACCAGCATGATTCTGGACTATGAGGTGCGCAAACCGATCGCGGGGAATGTTGAAGTGGTCATGAGTTTCCACAAAGAGGTGGACTGGAAATAGTTCGGTAACCCGGGTGGCAGATCTCAACAGATTGCAACGCAGGCTGGGATATGAATTCAGGGACGAGTCCCTGCTTCTGCAGTCTCTGACACATCGCAGTGCCGGTTCCAGAAACAATGAGCGCCTGGAGTTCCTTGGCGATGCAATTCTGGGATTCGAGGTGGCCGAAAACCTGTGTCGCCAGCATCCCAATGCCAGTGAGGGGGAGCTCAGCAGAGCCCGGGCACAACTGGTAAAGCGCGAAACCCTCGCCGGTGTTGCCAGGAGGCTCGAGCTGGGAGACTACCTGATACTGGGTACAGGCGAATTGCGCAGCGGGGGTCAGACCCGGGACTCTATCCTCTCTGACGCAGTGGAGGCCATCATTGCGGCCGTTTTTATGGACGCCGATATGGAAGCAGCCCGAGCACTGGTCAGACGTATTCTGAAGGACCAGATTGCCAGAATTTCACCGGAAGCCCAGCCCAAGGACTCCAAGACCCAGTTGCAGGAGTATCTCCAGGCGAGAGGTAAATCCCTGCCCGTCTATGAAGTCATTAGCGTAGAAGGCAGTGCCCATGAACAGCAGTTTATTGTCGAATGCCGAGTCGAGAGTCTCGGGTTGACGGCGCAGGGGGAGGGTTCGAGCCGGCGCAAGGCGGAACAGCTGGCCGCTTCCAGGGTGCTGGCCAGGACTGGAGTTGTCACATGAAGCATCGGGCCGGACACTTGGCATTGGTGGGCCGTCCCAATGTGGGTAAATCAACCCTGCTCAACCATTTTCTGGGGCAAAAGCTGGCGATCACTTCCCACAAGCCCCAGACAACCCGCCACAGTATTCTGGGCATCAGCACGCTGAAGGATGGTCAGATCGTTTATATCGATACACCGGGTATACATCAGCGGGGCAACAAGGCCATGAACCGCTATCTGAACCGAACTGCCACCAGCACCCTTTCCGGTGTGGACCTGGCGGTGTTCATCGTCGACAGCAATCACTGGACCGAAGAAGATGAAATGGTGCTGCAGCGGATACAGAACAGTGGCCTGCCTGTCATTCTTGTGGTTAACAAGATCGATACCCTGCAGCGGCGAGAGGAGTTGCTGCCGGTGCTGGCCAGGCTCTCTGAAAAGACGGGACTGACCACCGTTATCCCCGTCTCTGCACGCACCGGCGACAATTGTGAACAGCTGCAGCAGGCGATTCTGGAAATGCTTCCCGAAGGGGAGAATCTCTATCCCGAAGACCAGATCACTGATCGTCCGGAACGCTTTTTTGCCGCAGAACTGATTCGGGAGCAGATCACCCGGCGCTATCACAAGGAATTGCCGTATTCAGCCACCGTGGAAATCGAAGAGTTCGACGTACAGCCCCATATCTACCGCATTGGCGCCATCGTCTGGGTGGAACGGGACAACCAGAAAGGCATCCTGGTGGGGAAAGGCGGTCTTGCACTCAAGGAGACTGCAACGGAAGCCCGGAAGCAGCTGGAAGATTTCTTCCAGACCAAGGTGTATCTGCGCCTGTGGGTGAAAGTGAAAAAAAGCTGGTCCGCCGATCAGGCCAGTCTCAGCCGATTGGGATATTCCGAGTAAAGGGCATTCACCGTTGCCCGGGGATCTGACACCTGCTTATGTACTACATGCCCGCAAGTACGGGGAACGGCATTTACTGGTGGATATGCTGACACTTTCCGCCGGCAGGACTTCCCTGATGGTGCGTGGCGCGGCTTCAGCAAAGAGCAGACGACGTGGTCTGCTGCAGCCGTTTACTCCTCTGCTGGTTTCCTGGTCGGGACGTGGCCGGATTCCCAATCTGAAATACGTGGAACAGCATTCCCGCCATGACCCGCCACAGGGCAGGGCACTGTTCAGCGGTTTTTATCTGAATGAGCTGTTGGTGCGGCTCATTGGTCCAGACGAACCGGTGCCTGACCTGTTTTTCCGTTATGAGAAAACCATCGAAAGCCTGGGGGCCGGGGGAAATCTCGAGAGGCTGTTACGTACTTTCGAGCTGGAACTTTTGCAAACCCTGGGTTATGGAGTGGATCTTCTGCATGAAGGACAATCTGGTGCAGCCGTCCGGTCTCAGGCCTGGTACAGCTATGAGCCGGAACTGGGGCTGAGAGAGGCAGCCAGCGGTCACAAAAACAGGATTTCCGGGGATACGCTGATCGCTTTGGCACATGGACAGTTGATGGATGTCCGCCAAAGCAGAGAGGCGAAAGAACTGATGCGGCGGATACTGGGTTATTATCTGGGTGACAGGCCATTGAAGAGCCGGGAGCTTTTTTCCGCTCTGTCCCGGGACTGAACAGAAACATCGGCAGGAGAAAAACTGATATGCAGCATGAGAAACTGCTAGGGGTAAACATCGATCATGTCGCAACCTTGCGTCAGGCTAGAGGTACACGCTATCCGGAACCCGTACAGGCGGCACTGGTTTCAGAGCAGGCAGGGGCAGACGCCATTACCCTGCATCTGCGGGAAGACCGCCGCCATATTCAGGACAGAGATGTTGAGTTCCTGAAAGATATCCTGCAGACACGCATGAATCTGGAAATGGCGGCCACCGAAGAGATGCTGCTCATCGCACGGCGCATACAGCCTGCAGATTGCTGTCTGGTGCCGGAAAAGCGCGAGGAGCTGACGACGGAAGGTGGTCTGGACGTAGCCGCAAGCATTCCGCATTTGACCGACTACTGTGCCGGGCTGGCTGAATCAGGGGTTCGTGTGTCATTGTTCATTGATGCCGACACACGTCAGCTCGAAGCTGCTGCTGCGATCGGTGCGCCGGTGGTGGAAATCCACACCGGGCATTTTGCGGATGCACAAAGTGCGGAGCAGCGTGCGCAGGAACTGACCAGGATCGTTGAAGGGGTGAGGCTGGGTGAGTCCCTGGGGCTGCAGGTCAATGCCGGTCATGGTCTGGACTATCACAACGTCACACGGATCAGTGATATCGAAGGTGTCAGAGAACTCAATATCGGTCATGCCATCATTTCCCGGGCTGTCTTTACCGGTCTTGATCAGGCAGTGAGAGAAATGAAAAGGCTCATTCAATCCAGTTCTGCGTGATACTGGATTAGGCGCTGCATTTCCGAGTTGGTTTCTTTCAGTTCCTGCGCGGTTATTTCCGCATTTTTATTCTGGACGGCCACTTGCAGGCGGTTCAGGGATGCGGACAGGGCGGGCACCGCGCAGATGGCTGCAGCCCCCTGCAGCTTGTGAATGTTCTGCCACAATGCTTTCCAGTCCTTCTCTTCGACCAGCCTGGCTATTTCTTCCATACTGTCTTCCAGGCTTTCCACCAGCTGATTCAGCATGGTGGTGGCGATGCGGGGCGAATTTCCAGTAATACGCATGGCCTGGGGCCTGTCATAGACGGGAAGTTGGCGGCGGCTGAGAAATGCCTTTTGTGCCGAAGACTTGAATCCTTCCGGACCACCATCTTCCTTGAAAAGGAATTTCGCAATCACCGAAAGCAGGTCTTCTTCCTCGATGGGTTTGATCAGGAAGGTATCGAAGCCGCTGTTCTCGATTTCCGCTCGGTTCCGGCCCATGGCATCCGCAGTCATGGCGATGAGGGGCAGTGTCTTTGCTTCCGGTATCTGCCGGATCTGCGCCACGGCCTCCAGTCCGTTGAGGTTGGGCATGTGGATATCGATGAGCGCGATGTCTATGGGCATGTCCCTGACTGCTTCCACTGCCTGAGCACCATCCTCGGTACAGATAACGGTGGCTGCGTAATTGCCCAGCACGTTACGCATCAGTTTGCGGTTGATGTCATTGTCATCTGCGACCAGTATGCGGGTGCCGCTAAGCCAGTCAGCCGGATGGCTTGGGGCAGGTTCCGCGTACTTGCCGGTTCCTGTTTCACTGTCAGAAAGCAGAATATCGTTTATTGCCTGGGCGAGTATGCCTGGCCGTATCGGTTTGCTCAGGCAGCGCGCTGCACCCAGATCGGTGATGTGGTTCATGACGTCCTGATCGGAGCTCCCCAGCAGTACCAGCACGGGTATGGAAGCATACTGGATGATGTCTTCCAGTTCCTGAGCCACGGTTTCGCTAGTGAATGCTTTGGCGGTGACTGCCAGAATGATAAACTCCGCGCTTTCTCCCTGCTTCAGGGCTGAAATGGCGTTCTGGTAGGTCGTGATTTCATGAGAAGTGACGTCGAGGTCGGGCAACATGTTCCTGAGCGCAGCCTGGTATGTCGGGTTTGGTTCCACCATCCAAAGTTTGCGTCCCGCCAGCAGGCTGTTAGTCGGTATGTCGGGCTGCTGGGCACTTCCTTTTTTAAGTTCGATATAAAATTCGTAACTACTCACCCCTATCAGCATAGAGCTGTCCC
>NZ_JBHNMF010000050.1:0-11817 GCF_048562965.1 Thiolapillus sp.
AGTACATCCGCCAGAATATCTCCACCACCCAGCAGGATGCCATCCGGCGCATACTGTCTGACAAAGGTGTGCGCAACCAGGAGCGTTATGCCGATATCCAGCAAAGCGTAAAGACATTGCTCGGCCAGGCCCGGTTGATCGTGGCAGGAGCCGATGTGGATGTCGGCGGAGAAGACCCTCAATCCCGCATCACCAAGGGCTTCTACGAGCTGATCGAGCGTACCTATCCCAATCTCTCCATGCTCCGGGGGATCGAGTACAAGGAAAGCGACGTGTCCCGGTATCTTGAAGGCAGCGGGCTTGACCTGGGAGACAACCTTTCCGAGCAAGAGCAGGAAGTGCTGGCATTTGTTCACAGCAACCAGCGGGGTGGCGTTCGGACTACCCTGAAATCCACGCTGGAGCATTTTGAGCGCAAACCCTATGGCTGGTACTACGCCGCCATTTTGTGCACGGTCGCCATGCTCAGCGCCCGCGGGAAGCTGGAATTGCGCAGCGATAGCGATATCCTTGAAGAAGACCCGTTGCGCGATGCACTACTGAACAGCCGGGGACACGGCAATGTGGTGCTGGAACCCCAGGTGGAGTTCACCGCATCCCAGGTGCGCAACCTGCGGGAGTTTTTTGAAGACTTTTTCGACGCGCCCCCAAAGAGCACGGAAGCCAAGGCGTTGGGCAAGGAGACGGCAGAAGCCTTTGCCGAGCTGGTGAACAGCCTCGAACGTCTGTTGACCCAAGCAGACGATTATCCGTTCCTCAACGTCCTTCGCCCCGAACTGGACAACTTCAAGGAGATAGCGGGCAAGCCTTACACCTGGTTCCTCACCGAACTGGGAAAACAGGAAGATGAACTGCTGGATCTCAAGGACGACCTCATCGGGCCTGTCCAGAAGTTCATGGGAGGCAGCAGAGCCCAAATCTACAAGGAGGCAAAGCGCTATCTAAAGGAACAGCAGCCTAATCTTGTCTATATCGAAGGCAAAGAAGTGGATCAGATACAAGGCATCTTGAATGATCCAAAGTGCTTCAGGGGCAATGCAATCCAGAATCTGAAAACATTGTATGAAAAGCTGAAGAAAAATGTGGTCGAACAGTTGGATCAGGAAAAAGAATCAGCTAAGAAAAAGCTTGCCAAATTGCTCAATCGTCTGGAACAGGTGGAAGAATTCCAACAGTTGACGAGCGAGCAGCAGTCAGAAATCAGAAGTGATTTTACTCAAGAGCAGCGCAAATTGGATGATCAGCAGTTGATCGCTGTTATACGGGATGAACTAGATCGTTTTGAAAATGCCAAATATCCGCAACTGCTGTTGAAAATAAGCCAATGGATAGAACCAAAGAAGCCGGGGGGTATCCGTGATGCAGCTAAGGAAGATGAAGAGCAAACGATTTTCGTGTCTTTGAAGTCTCTTTCTATCGACTTTGACAAGGTGTGGCTTGAAAGAGTCGATGATGTGGACGATTACTTAGACCATCTGCGCAGTGTCCTGATTCGGCAGATTGAAGATGGAAAGAAAGTACAGATATGAATGGCCATTCCGGTGGGAGATCAATGATGCAGGAGCAGGTAGATATTCGCTATTTGCTAAGAATATATGCACTAGGACCCCATCCGGAGCTGGAAATCTCTCATGAGGCATTTGAGGGAATAAAAAGTTCAAAGGCAATATTGAACGCAGGGCTTTCCATGGAAGAAAAATATGAGGTTCTGGTGTCCAATTATCTTGAGTTTGAAAAGGAGATGTTGATCTATTCTGCGGAATGCATGATCAGAAATAACTTGAACACAGATGCATTCTCGAAAATCAAAATGGATCTCAATAGGCGGTTGGTCAACATAATGACAGCAGCAAGATCATATATTGACCAAGTAAGCAGAGATATTAGAAGCATCGTACCTCACGAAATAAAAGAAAACGATTTCGTAAAGAAAGCATTATCTGATAAATATGATGAGCTATTCGAATATAGGTTTATGGAATCCCTGAGGAATCATGTGCAGCATAGAGAGTTCCCAGTACATTACATGGAAATTAATCGATTCTGGGATAATGGAGAACGTGCGCAGGGATCAGGCTTGGCATTTGACGTTGAGTTGGCTTCAGAAAAGGCAGACCTTTCTCAAAACCTAAAATTCAAGACGAGCGTATTAGAAGAAATGCCGGAAAGAGTAGACCTGAAAAAAGCGGTAAGAGTATATATCGAAGCGATCAGCGATGTTCATTCGTCATTGAGGCATAGAGTGTTAAATGCCTTAACGGATTCTCGAGAAAATATTGATACATATATTGGTTTGTATGCAAGAAAACGGCCAAATCCCATTGGACTATATGCAATTCGTGAGGAAAACGGAATATATGTTGAGAAAGTATCACTGTCAACAGAATGGGATGATGTGCGTCAAAAGCTTACACAAATAAATATGCGACTCGTCAATTTGTCCCGTCGATATGTAACGAGCAAATTGACTTTAAAAAAGGAAAATAAGGGAAAAACATAAATTCATGGATACCGCCAAACTCAAAAAATTCGCCCAATACGCCCGCCGCAATCTGATTGAGCAGGTGTCCAACAAGCTGGATCTCGTACTGAGCCAGGAAAGCCCCGAACGGCGCGAGCATCCACAGGCGGTGAAAAAGCTGGAAGAACAGATCCAGTCTCACGGTGAGGAGCAGGTGATCGAAAAGGTAGCCTATATCTGGTTCAACCGCTTTTGCGCCCTGCGTTTCATGGACGTGAACCGCTATACCCGCATCGGCGTGGTATCGCCCGCAAAGGGGCAGTTCCAGCCGGAGATTCTGGCTGAAGCCAAGATGGGGCATATTGATGAAGGCATGGTGGACGAGTCGGTCAGACAACAGATCTTCGCCCTGCTTGATGGCAAAACCCCCAGCCAGGATCCACAGGCCGAGGCGTACCGGCTGCTGGTCGTGGCGATCTGCAATTACTGGCATGGTTCGATGCCATTCATGTTTGAGCGCATTGCCGATTTCACCGAATTGCTGATGCCCGACGACCTGCTCTCGGGTAATTCCATTCTTAGCCTTACACGCGAAGCGATGACGCCGGATGCCTGCGGAGCAGGCAGTAATCAGTTGTCAGTTGTCAGTAATCAGATGTCAGTAATCAGTAATCAGGAAAGGCAAACCAACGAACTGACTGATGGCTGTGGGCTGAAGACTGATAGCTCAGCCGCCGCAGGCGGCGTGGAAGTAATCGGCTGGCTCTACCAGTTCTACATTTCCGAGAAGAAAGATGAGGTCTTCGAGGGGCTGAAGAAGAACAAGAAGATCACGCCGGAAAACATCCCCGCCGCTACCCAGCTCTTCACCCCGCACTGGATTGTGCGTTACCTGGTGGAAAATTCTCTCGGACGCCTGTGGATGCTCAACCGCCCTGATTCACGTCTGGTTGAGCAGATGGACTACTACATCAAACCTGAAAATCAATTAACCGCGAAAGACGCGAAAAACACGAAAGTAAAAGAAAAAAATAATTTTAGCGATGTTAGCGCTTTTCGCGGTTCCGAAGATTTTTTAGTGGTGAATTCTCCGGAAGAGATCAAGATATGCGACCCGGCCTGCGGTTCCGGCCACATGCTGACCTATGCCTTTGACCTGCTCTACGCCATCTACGAAGAGGAAGGCTACGAGCCTGCCGAGATTCCAGAGAAGATCCTCACAAATAACCTCTACGGCATCGAGATCGATGAACGTGCCGGGGAGTTGGCAGCCTTTGCCCTGACCATGAAGGCCCGCGCCAAACAGCGTCGGTTTTTCCGTAAGCAGGTGCAGCCCAATATTTGCGTACTGGAGAATATCAAGTTCGGTGAGGATGAGCTGAAGGAGTATATGGACTTTATCGGGCGCGATCTGTTTACTGCACCATTGCAAACTACCCTGCACCAGTTTGAAGAGGCCGACAACTTCGGCTCACTCATCCGCCCGGATCTCACCGATGTAGAAGAAATAGTCCGAGTTCTGGATGCCAAAGATGTTTCTGGACAGTTATTCCTTAGCGAAACACATAAAAAGGTACTGCAAGCCCTGCGGCAGGCCGATTACCTGAGCTCGAAATACCATGTAGTGATTGCCAATCCGCCGTATATGGGTGGCAAGGGGATGAATGTGCGGCTGGCCGCGTGGGCAAAGGACAATTATCGCAACAGTAAGTCAGATCTATTTGCCATGTTCATTGAACGTAATCTTGAACTTGCTCAGAAGTATGGGGCGGTATCGATGATCACGATGCAGAGTTGGATGTTCTTGCCAACATTTGAGTCCATGAGACGATCAATGCTAACTGCAGCGCCGCCAATAAGCGTGGCGCATTTGGGCGTAAGGGCTTTCGATACTATTGGTGGAGAGGTGGTCTCAACAACTGCGTTTGTGCTTGGAAAAGGCTACCCAACAAATACTAGGTCGATATTTATCAGACTCATAGATGGTGACTCTGAATTAGAGAAAGCCCGTCTCTTTATAGAGGCCTTACAAGACACGTGGTGCAACCGGGTTTTCACACATAGCCCAGAACAATTCCAGCGCCTTCCAAGTGCATCTTTGGCCTATTGGGTTTCGGAAGGTGTACTGGGCACTTTTGAATCAGACAGCATCTCAACTTTGATTGAAGTGGAAGGAAAAAATATAACGTCTGACAATGAGCGGTTCCTCAGATTTATTTGGGAGGTGGCATCTAATGATCGGGGAAGGGAATGTAAATGGCTCCTGTATTCAAAAGGTGGTGCTTTCCGGAAATGGGCTGGTAACCTTGAGCATGTTGTTAATTGGTCAGAAGATGCCAGATCCTTCTATAGAAAGCATTCGTCAGGAAGGATCATACCTGAAGATTACTGGTACCGAAGCGGAGTGACTTGGTCGCCTATATCCACAATGAAATCGGGTTTTCGCTTTCTCCCCCAAGATACCACATTTGACACGAAAGGTTTGGCAGTCTTTCCCTCTGGCAAGACAAACAATTTCGAATTGCTTGGAATTCTAAATTCTAAGTTGGCTTCTATTGCTCTTGAGATAGCGAATCCAACAATGTCTATTAACTTGTTTGATGTAAGAACTATACCTATTCCACTGAAATCTATACCGAGGAACCAGCCGCTGCTTACTGAGCAATTGGTGGAGATAGGCACACGAGACTGGGATTCATTTGAGACCTCCTGGGATTTCACCAGCCTACCGCTACTAAACTCTGGCTACCTCCAGCCATCTCTAAATGCCACCTACCAAAAACTCCGCGCTCACTGGAGGGAGGTGACGCTAAAGATGCAGCGATTGGAGGAAGAGAACAACCATATCTTCATCAAAGCCTATGGCCTGGAGGATGAGCTGACGCCCGAGGTGCCACTCAACGAAATCACCCTGATCTGCAACCCGCACTACCGCTACAACGGCGACAAGAGTGAGGATGAACTGGAAGCACTGTTGCTGGCCGACACCATGAAGGAGTTTATCTCCTATGCCGTGGGTTGCATGTTTGGTCGCTACGCACTGGAAAAACCGGGGCTGATCCTCGCCAACCAGGGCGAGACCATTGATGACTATTACAAGAAACTATTAACCGCTAAAAGCGCGAACAGCGCGAAAGAAGGAAACACTTTTAGCGATTTTAGCGCCTTTCGCGGTTCCATATCTTTTCCAGATCTTTTCCAGCGGATGATGACAATGTGATTCCGATGCTCGACGGTAACTGGTTCACCGATGATATTACCGAGCGTTTCTACAAGTTCCTGCGAGTGACATTTGGTGAAGAGCATTACGAGGAAAACCTTGAATTTATCGAGCAGGCCATTGGCAAGAACATCCGCAAGTACTTCCTCAAGGATTTCTATGCGGATCATGTGAAACGCTATAAAAAGCGTCCGATCTACTGGCTGCTTTCCAGCCCCAAAGGCAGCTTCAATGCCCTGATCTACATGCACCGCTATCGCCCGGATACCGTTAGTGTGGTACTCAATGATTACCTGCGCGAATTCCGCGCCAAGCTCGCCTCCCGCAAGGATCACCTGGAAGCCGTCAGCATCAGTGCCAGCGCCAGCAAGGGCGAAAAGACCCGGGCACTGAAAGCGATCGAAAAACTGAAAAAAATCATTCTCGAACTAGAGGACTACGAAAGAGATGTACTCTACCCACTGGCCACCCAGCAAGTGGAAATCGACCTTGATGATGGCGTGAAAGTAAATTACAACAAGTTTGGAACGGCCTTGAAAAAAATCCCCGGCCTTACTGTGAAGAAGTAGGAGATCTATAAATATGAATTATACTCAAACACAAGTGATCGAAGAAGAGGTCGAGGGACTGGATAGAGATGAGGATTCATCTCTCGGCGATTATCCTATAGATACCTTATTGATTCGAAATGAAAACCGTACTGTACATGATGTACTGCGGCGTATTGAGAAAGGCACCTTTATTATGGACCCAGACTTTCAGAGAGATTTTATCTGGAAGGAGGATAAGCAGGGAAAATTGATCGAGTCTGTATTGATGCGCATTCCACTGCCTGTTTTTTATCTGGCTGAGAATCAAGAGGGTGAAATGGTGGTAGTAGATGGATTACAGCGTCTTTCTACCTTTCAGCGGTATGTGAACAATGAATTTGCATTAAAACTTCCCCATCAGAAAGAACTGCATAATAAGAAATTTGATGATCTCTCACCCAAGCTTCAAAACCGAATTGAGGATTGCAATTTAATTCTGTACGTCATTGATGCGAAAGTACCGGTGCAGGCGCTATTGGATATTTTTGAGCGGGTGAATAGCGGTATACCTTTAACACGTCAGCAGATGCGGAATTGTCTGTTTTCTGGACAGGCTACCAAGTTTCTTAAAAGAGAAGCGAGTACTGATTTATTCAAGAAAGTAACTGGTGGCAGCCTTGATCCTAACAAGATGAGAGACAGGGAATTTATTAATCGATTCTGCGCATTTCAACTTCTGGGGCTGGATGGTTATAAAGGTGATATGGATGATTATTTGGCAAGAGCATTGGAACACATGAATGAATTGGAAGCGAGTAAATTGGAAAAACTATCATCTGAGTTTAGAACCTCGCTAAAAAATAACATGACCGTATTTGGAAAATATGCCTTTAGAAAACATTCTAGAGATACAAGTAGGCGTAGCGTTATTAACGCTTCATTGTGGGATGTAATGTCTACTGGTTTATCTCGTTATCCGGAACATTTGGTTGAGGCGCGAGTTGAACGACTTAAAGACGCTTTCTATGAACTTCTTGATGATGATGAGTTCTCAGCGTCGATTACATTGGGAACCAACCAGGTCAATCGAGTAGTGACACGATTTGCCAAAACCAATGAAATGCTGCAGGAGGTGTTTGATGATTACGCAGGTTAATCTGAAGCACTTCAAATGTTTTGAGCTGCTCAAACTACCATTGACGAATCTTACTTTACTATCAGGCGCAAATGCATCGGGTAAATCATCAATTCTTCAGGCGATGGTGTTACTGCATCAAACGATGAGAGAGCATGAGTGGTCGACCCGGTTAATGCTAAATGGTAATACGCTGAAACTTGGTACGGTAGCAGATGTGGTCGATAAGGTTCATGGCCGTCATGCTTTTGAGATAGGGCTGAGGGAGGGTAGTGACGCCTATTCATGGGAGTTTTCAGGGGACAGATCCGATATGTCCCTGACTATTGATAGTATCGATATCAGTGGTTCCGTTACGACTAATCCAAAAAAGCTTCAGTTTATGTTTCCTGATGATAGTAACAATACTGCTGTAAACCTGGCTAATCGAATACGCGGGCTTACCTATATAACAGCTGAGCGGATCGGACCGCGTGAGTTTTATCCCCTGGAAGACAGGCAAAATGCAAGTGTTGTCGGGCCAGCAGGTGAATATGCAATCAGTATACTGCATTCGGGCCGCGATGAAAAAGTTCTCAAAGGTTTGGAAATTGACGATGTGCCTGCAACACGTTTGCGGCAAGTAGAAGCAAGGATGCAGACTTTCTTTCCTGGGTGTGGTCTGGCTGTAGAGAAAGTACCTCGCATGAATGCGGTCACACTAGGGTTGCGTACATCCGAAGATACAGATTTTCATCGCCCGGTTAATGTCGGATTTGGTCTTACGCAGGTTCTTCCTATTGTTGTGGCGGCATTATCAGCTAATTCGCATGATATTTTATTGATAGAAAATCCGGAAGTTCATCTTCATCCTGCAGGGCAGGCATTGATGGGCCAGTTTTTGGCCGATGTGGCCAGTGCGGGTGTGCAGGTGATAATTGAGACACATAGCGATCATATTCTCAATGGTATTCGACGCGCTGTCAGATCGAAAATATTGAAGCCTGATCAAGCCACGTTACATTTTTTCAGACCTCGAAAAGACAATCAGTCTCAAGTCATTTCCCCACAACTTGATGAAACCGGTAATGTTGATATATGGCCAGAAGGGTTTTTTGATCAGTATGATAAGGATATGAATCATTTTGCGGGGTGGGATGAATAACATGGAGTTGTTGGTAAACGATTTATCCATTCAGGGGCAATTTACAGATATTGAATCATTTCGTGAAGCTATCATCCGGCTTATGGGGATGCGAAATCTTTGTCGAAAGTTTGGTCATGAATTGTATTGCCATAAAAATATGGCTCATGCACAAGTTACTAACGCGATGATAATGCCCCAGGCCATACAGCATTTTCCTCGACCGGAGCAAAGTGCCTTGATGCAATGGCTGACTAGAAACGGCCCCTATTGGGAAGATTATCAGGAACACGGATCTGATGATTATTTTGAATGTAATGACGAAATCGTTACAGATAGCGCCGTAGGTGAAGCAGCCTATCGTTGCTTTCATGCCGGTATGTGTCAGTTGGTTAGCATGATCCCTTCAGATTGGGAGGAATCACCTCTTTCTGTTTGGTGGAGGGATAATGGTGATGTAGATAAACAAGTGGGGGTTATTAACCACCTTGATGCAGGAACTATCGAAGAAGTATTGCGTAATGAACAAGCTCCATTGGAGTCGTGGGTACAGCTAGAGGCGACCTGTCGCGCTCGTTTCATTAACATTCGGTTCGCAGAGGATGCGTTTTCCCCCCTTTCTGGTCATCCATTTGTGCCGGGAGCCGCCCAACGAATCATTGAAAGACTGGATATACTGGATAGATTAAAAACCTGCTTTCATGGGGGAACTAGAACACCGGAGGGAAACCTGATTTATCAGAAATACTTTACTGGTGATAAAGCATGGTTTTCTGATTCCTCAGATGGTGAAAAAAGAGAATTCAAGAGAGAATTGACCTTTAAGCATCCTGACAATGCAGGTGAAACATTGTTCTGTCCGATGCATGGAAAAGTGAAAACACCACAGATTCGTATTCATTTCTCCTGGCCTGTGACAGACAACACAGAGCTTTATGTCGTTTATGTCGGCTACAAGATCACTAAACGGTAAAATGTTTATGAACAACGCCCGCTCACAAGGAGAAAAAACCAAACTCCTAAAAGATAACGATAAGTTGAATAATATGGTCTATGAGATGGAGGGATATAAACGCAACATCCTCCATCCACGCGCAACTGAACAGGTCGAAATCAACATTGATAATGGCGTAAAGGAGAATTACAACAAATTAGGTAATGCGCTGAAGAAAGTGGTGGAGTTGAGCGCCAAATGAAAGGGATGGCAGTACATCGGCAGGGGCATTTTCTGTGAAGCATTACATCCCTCCATGCAGTATCACCCCCGAAATGCTCTCGCTGGTCGCTTCTATCGCCGAGGCCGTCGGGCGAATGCAGGCCACGGGCATGACTTTGCGGTTACGCCGGGTCAATCGTGTTCGTACCATTCAAGGCTCCCTGGCTATCGAGGGCAATACCCTGGATGAACAGCAGATTACCGCCATACTCGAAGGAAAACGGGTGGCTGCCCCGCCGCGTGAGATTCGGGAAGTGCAAAATGCCCTGGCGGTGTATGACAAGTTACCAGAATGGAATCCACTGCAGGAAAGGGATCTGCTGGCAGCGCATGCCCTGCTCATGAAAGGCTTGCTGGAGTCAGCCGGATCCTACCGCCAGCGGGGTGTTGGTGTAATGGGACAAAACGAAGTCGTACACATGGCGCCACCGGCAAACCGCGTGCCCGAGTTGATGACCAATTTGTTCCAGTGGTTGCAACAAACCGATTTTCATCCCCTTGTTGCCAGCTCTATTTTCCATTACGAGTTCGAGTTCATCCATCCTTTTGATGATGGTAATGGCCGAATGGGGCGTTTCTGGCAATCCTTGTTGCTGTATCAATGGAGCCCGGTGTTCGAGCATCTGCCCATCGAGAGCATGATATTCGCTCATCAGCAGGATTACTATGACGCCCTCAATCAGAGCACTCAGGCGGGTGATTCGGCGCCTTTTCTCAGTTTCATGCTGCGAACCATCAAGGCAACGCTGGATACTACCCCCCAAGACAACCCTCAACACACCCCCCAAGTCGAGGCCTTGCTGGGCGTATTGCAAGGCGAAATGACCCGCAGTGAATTGATGACGGCTTTGGGGCTGTCTGACCGCAAATCCTTCCGTGAACGCTATTTGCAACCTGCGCTGCAAGCCGGACTGATTGAAATGACTATCCCTGACAAGCCCAATAGTCGTTTTCAGAAATACCGAGTGGTGACTATGGAAATAAAAGAATGAACCACATAGATTTAACCGCGAAAGACGCGAAAAACGCGAAAAAAACACTTTTGTTCAAAGATGAGTGTTATGTCATTCAGGGAGCCGTTTTTGATGTCTATCGGGAAATGGGTTGCGGATTTCTTGAGGTGGTTTATCAAGAATGTATGGAAAAGGCGTTGCTAAAAAGGCAGTTTCCTTTTCGCGCTTTTAGCGCTTTTCGCGGTTCAAAGGGGTTTTCAGGATGAATAACCGAATCAGCAAAGCCCTGACCAAACTCTTCGAGCGCCATCGCATTATCTTTTGGTACGACGCCAAGCAGGAGTTGCAAGGCGACTTCGACGCACTGGAATTGCCGGAAATAGAAAAGGTCCAGATTGCCAATAATGAAATGGCGTTGAAGTACCGCATGCTCCGTGAGCAACCCAAACAAAAATTCCTGCTTTATCGGGCGGGTCCTCAACCTGATGATCTGGACAACTGGCTGCTGGATGTGCAGTTGGCGAATGGTGAGTTCCGCACTGACCAGGTGGCCCTGTGGCTCGGTGAACTGGAACTGGGCATGGCTTTCGCGGAAGTGGTTGAAGACCATGTTGAATTCTTCAAGGCTGCCAAGAGAAGGGAGGCTTTGAAACGACGCCTGGAATCCGATGATACCCCTGGCAGAGTCAGAATGAAGATGCTGTCGGTCTGTGCCCAGTCGGAGCCACGCCTGGATGCGGTGCTGGAAAGTCTGCTGGAGGAGCTGTCCGAGGAAGAAGATGGTCGATGGCGCATTCTCGTGCGCTGCGGCCTGGACAGCTATTTGTGGCAGCAGATGGAGCGCCAGTACGGTTATCACTCGGATGCTCCTGGCATCAAGGATTTTGTCATCGAGCTGTTCAAATCCTGTTATGCCATGGAAACCGGCGGGGATGTTCGTTTGTCTTCCGAGGCACTGGTATTTTTGCGGCGCTGGAAGGATAGCTGCAGACATGAGGCGGCTTTTGAAAATCTTGCTGATGAATGCGCCGGGATACTGAACATCGAGCAGGATCTGGAAAAGCGGGATTTTCGGGATCTTTTGGAAGTCGATTATTTCAGCTTGATCGATCAGAAGATTATCAGCGATCTGGTGCAGGAAGTGGTTGCGCGCACAGTGACACCAGGAGATGTTACCCG
>NZ_JBHNMF010000050.1:11827-13102 GCF_048562965.1 Thiolapillus sp.
CCTCGCAGTTTATCCATGGTCTGGCTGAAGCAACGCTGGAAATGGATTCCCTGGCAGAGGGTATCCAGCGTTATGCACAGAGTTGGTATCGGCTGGATCTTCATTATCGCAAGTTCGTCTATCACATACGATCAGCAGGCCAGGCTGCCCTGACTTCAGAGCTGGCCAGGCAGATCAATGATCTGTATTCAAATAACTATTTGCTGACATTGAATGACCGCTGGCAGACTCAGGTGGATGCAGCGAAGAAATGGGAAGCCAGCCCTGTCAGGCTGCAGCGGGAATTCTTCAATGGCTGGGTACAGCCTTTTCTGAGCAAGAACAAGAAGGTGTTTGTCATTATTTCTGACGCCTTGCGGTATGAAATTGGTGATGAGTTGCTCAGCCGGATACGCAAGGAGGATCGTTTCGATGCCAAACTGGCGCCTGTCCTTTCCATGTTACCCAGCTATACCCAGCTCGGTATGGCGGCTTTGCTGCCCAACCAGGAGTTGGAGATACAGGACGATGGCAAAGCGACGGTCTATATCGATGGCAAGAGTTCCTCGGGCACCAGTAACCGCGACAAGATTCTGAAAAACGGCTGTGGTTGTCGGGGTGTGTGGCGTTGCAGTCCAGAGATTTTCTGCAAATGAACCGGGAAGAATGCCGTTCACTGATTCGTGAACACGATGTGTTCTATATTTATCAGAACATCATCGACAAGACGGGCGATGCCCGTGACAGTGAAGAGCGGGCGTTTCTCGCCGTGGAAGAAACCCTGGAAGAGCTGGTAAAGCTGCTCAAGAAACTGGCGGGCAACAACGCCAGCAATATGCTGCTGACAGCAGATCACGGGTTTATCTATCAGGATCATGCGCTGGATGAGAGTGAGTTTGTCGAAATATCCGCCAAGGGGAAGGACGTTTCCTATCTGAATCGTCGTTTCGTGCTGGGACATCGCTTGGGTAAGCAGAAAGGTATGCGTGCTTTCGAGCCGGAAGCGTTGGGGCTGTCCGGGGATATGGAGGTGTTGATACCAAAATCTATCAACCGCCTGCGAGTGAAAGGCGCGGGTAGCCGCTTTGTACATGGCGGGGCATCGTTACAGGAAGTGGTGGTGCCGGTGCTGCAAATCCACAAGAAACGCAAGAGCGATGTCAGGGCCGTCGATGTTGATGTGCTGCGCGGAGGCGTGTCAACCATTACCTCGGGCCAGTTGTCCGTGGCTTTCTATCAGGCAGAGCCCGTTACCGACAAGGTGCAGCCAAGAACCTTGCGGGTAGGTATCTATAA
>NZ_JBHNMF010000051.1:0-13049 GCF_048562965.1 Thiolapillus sp.
TTCCCTAGCTGGGAGCGCCGAGTTTGTCCAGGCAGGTGGTCTGATTGGACAACAGATCATAGAGAAGATCCATATCAAGGATCTGTATGTGCTTGCGATCCACTAGCAGGATTTTTTCATCCTGGAAATGTGTGAACAGGCGGCTGACCGTTTCCAGCGCCAGCCCGAGATAGGAGCCGATTTCCTGACGGGACATGCTCAGGTTGAATTCCGTGGCGGAGAAACCACGGTTATGGAAACGCACGGAAAGGCTGAGCAGGAATGCTGCGAGGCGTTCTTCTGCCGTGCTTTTGCCGAGCAGAACCATCAGGCCTGTTTCCTTTGTGATTTCACGGCTCATCAGGCGGAACAGCTGATGCTGCAGATCGGGTATGGTCGATGTCAGTTCTTCAAGGTGCTGGAAAGGGACTTCGCAGACTGCCGTGGTCTCCAGTGCCTTGGCCGAACAGATGTGCTTGTTGCATTCGATGCCGTCCAGGCCAACCACTTCGCCGGGAAGATGGAAGCCCACCACCTGTTCTGTGCCATTCGGACACTGGGTATAGGTCTTGATCGTACCTGTCTTTACCACATAGATGCTGCGGAACCTGTCACCGGTCTGAAAGACATGTCCGCCACGTTGAAGGGGGCGGTTGCTTTGCACGATGGCATCGAGTTGATCGATATCACCGCTTTCGAGACCAAGTGGCAGACAGAGCTTGGCAAGTCCGCAGTTTTTACATGCGACCTTCAGTTTGTTCAGGGAAATTACCTTACTTTGGGGCAATGGGCTTCTCTGCTGTCGGCGGGTTCGAAGGAATTGAGGTGTATTTTGTCGGTAAATCTGATCCAGATCAATACTTGCTTACGAAACAATTTTCTGAAATGAAACTTTTGGAACCGATTTTGCACAAAAAAACCACCGGCCTTTTCAGGGCGATGGTTTTGATTGCCTTGTGCTGGCGCTTCCCTGCGCCAAGGCTATCGGCTGTTCTGCAGTCCTTATTTTGCGGGAGCTGCAGGGGCTGCCTGGGGAGCTCTTGGAGGAGGCATAGCGCCGGGAGGGGGATAGCCGTAGCCATAGCCGGGGCCGCCGCCATAAGGGGCATAGCCGTATCCGGGGCCGTAGCCATAGGGAGCATAGCCACCATAGTAACGGTTGTCGTAGCGGTTATAGCCACGACCATAGCCGCTGCCACTGCCACTGCCACGCCCGCTGAAGCCCATGTTGAAGTTGGCGTCACCTGAGCCATCGCCCAGCCAGTCACCCATGTTGTCCCAGCTATTGTTGTTGTATCCACGATCGCCCCAAGGACCCCACCAGGCGCTTGCGGAAGACATGGAAAGTGCGGCGAAGCCGGCAATGGCGGTTGCACCAAGCAATTTCGTAAATTTAGACATAGAAAACTCCTTTGTATGGATTGTGTTTATTCAGGGCATCGTCACAGGGCGTGTGAATCGTTATGTGCCCGGAGCCGAGCCGGGTTTGTTCGGCGCGGACTTGTCACTATAGGCTAGTTTGTAGGAACAGGCTAGAAATATTGCGACAAAGACCCAATTCGGCGGGCTGCAGGCCTGCTTTATTCATTGAGGGAAGTCTTCCTATCTGTTACTGTTCTCTCCCGTCTGGTATTCCTTCTTTTGGCCACCATTTCTTCGGTTTGATGACAAAATACATATTCATTACAGGCGGTGTAGTTTCCTCTCTGGGTAAAGGTATTGCCTCTGCTTCTCTGGGTGCTTTGCTCGAAGCACGCGGTCTCAGGGTCACCATGCTCAAGCTCGATCCCTATATCAATGTGGATCCCGGCACCATGAGTCCTTTTCAGCACGGCGAGGTCTTTGTCACCGAAGATGGTGCGGAGACTGACCTGGATCTCGGGCATTATGAGCGCTTCATCAACACCACCATGGGGAAGCACAACAACTTCACCAGCGGCCAGGTCTATGAAAGCGTCATACGCAAGGAACGGCGGGGAGACTATCTTGGGGGCACCGTTCAGGTCATCCCCCACATTACCGACGAAATCAAACGCCAGATCCGGCTGGGTGCAGATGATTTCGACGTGGCCATGGTGGAGATCGGCGGCACCGTGGGTGACATCGAATCCCTGCCTTTCATGGAAGCCATCCGCCAGATGGGTGTGGAACTGGGGCACGAGAACGTCCTGTTCATGCACCTGACTCTGGTGCCCTATATTCCCACTTCCGGCGAGATCAAGACCAAGCCCACCCAGCATTCAGTCAAGGAACTGCGCTCCATCGGCATTCAGCCCGACGTGTTGCTGTGCCGTGCGGACCGTTCACTTCCGGATGCGGAGCGGCGCAAGATTGCCCTGTTCACCAACGTGGCGGAGCGGGCGGTCATCTCTGCAGTGGATGCGGACACCATCTACCGTATCCCTTTGCTGCTGCATGATCAGGATTTGGATCAGATCGTGGTGGAACAGCTGAAGCTGGACGTGCCGCCTGCCAATCTGTCCGAATGGGAAAAGGTCGTGGACGGCCTGTTCAACACGCAGCATGAAGTGGATATTGCCATGGTGGGCAAATACGTCGATCTGACCGAATCCTACAAGTCTCTCAACGAGGCTCTGATTCATGCGGGTATCCAGACGGGTTCCCGCGTCAATATCCACTATTTTGATTCGGAAGATTTCGAGAGCGGTGACCTGAGCCAGCTGGCTTCCATGGACGCCATTCTGGTGCCCGGCGGATTCGGCAACCGGGGTGTGGAAGGCAAGATAGCAGCTGTGCGCTATGCCCGGGAGCAGGGCATACCCTATCTGGGCATCTGCCTGGGTATGCAGGTGGCGGTAATTGAATATGCCCGGGATGTGGTCGGTCTCAAAGATGCTCACAGTACCGAATTCGACAAGGACACTTCCGCCCCTGTTATCGCGCTGATTACCGAATGGCTGGAAAAGGACGGTTCCGTGGTGCAGCGTGACGAGCGCTCCGATCTGGGTGGCACCATGCGCCTTGGCGGACAGGAATGCATACTCGCCGAGGGGTCGCTGGCGCTAAAGCTCTATGGCAAGGAGCGTATCATCGAACGTCACCGTCACCGCTACGAATTCAACAACCAGTATGGCGAACTGCTGCAGGAAAAGGGCCTGCGCATCACGGGGACCTCTGCCGACGGCACACTGGCGGAAATTGTCGAGCTGCCGGATCACCCCTGGTTCCTTGCCTGCCAGTTCCATCCGGAATTCACGTCCACGCCACGTTACGGACATCCCCTGTTTACCGGTTTTATCCAGGCAGCCATCGAGCAGCATAAAAAGAAGGAAGTCTGAATTTCATGAATCTGTGTGGTTATGAGGTTGGGCTGGATCGCCCGTTCTTTCTCATCGCAGGCACCTGTGTGGTCGAGAGCCTGCAGTCTGCGCTGGATACCGCGGCAGCCCTGAAAGAAATCACGGCAACGCTGGATATTCCTCTCATCTACAAGTCTTCCTTCGACAAGGCCAACCGTTCTTCCCATGAAAGCTACCGTGGTCCCGGCATCGAAGAAGGCCTGAAAGTGCTGGAGCAGGTGAAGAAAGATCTGAACCTTCCGGTACTCACGGATGTCCATGAAGACACCCCGCTGGACGAAGTGGCAGCCGTGGCAGATGTGTTGCAGACCCCGGCTTTTCTGTGCCGGCAGACGAATTTCATTCAGCGCGTGGCTGCCCAGGGAAAACCCGTGAACATCAAGAAGGGGCAGTTCCTTGCCCCCTGGGATATGACCAACGTGGTGGAGAAGGCGCGCGCCACCGGCAATACGCAGATCATGGTCTGCGAACGTGGTGTTTCCTTCGGTTACAACACCCTGATATCAGATATGCGGGGGCTGGCAGTGATGCGTAAAACCGGCTGCCCGGTGGTGTTCGACGCCACCCATTCCGTGCAGCAGCCCGGTGGGCTGGGGAAATCCTCCGGCGGTCAACGCGAGCATGTGCCCGTGCTGGCGCGGGCGGCAGTGGCAGCTGGCGTGTCCGGTCTGTTTATGGAGACCCATGAAAACCCGGAGAAGGCGCTGAGTGACGGACCAAATTCCTGGCCTCTGGGGCGCATGGAAGAATTACTGCAAACGCTGCTGGAGCTCGATGCCGTGGTGAAACAGCGTGGTTTCATCGAACAGGGACTGAGTTGACCGGCCAGACTTTCGCATTCATACAAATTCGCTAACAAAAATTCGGAGACGACGAGATGTCGGAAATAATCAGTGTAAGAGCCCGGGAGATCCTGGATTCCCGGGGCAACCCCACCATCGAGGCAGACGTCTACACCGCCGATGGCGCCATGGGGCGTGCAGTAGCGCCCTCAGGCGCTTCCACCGGTTCCCGAGAGGCGCTGGAACTGCGCGACGGCGATGCCCAGCGTTACGGCGGCAAAGGCGTGCTCAAGGCGGTAAGCAATGTGAACAGTATTCTCCGGGATGCCGTCAGCGGTATGGATGTGGCCGATCAGGCAGCCCTGGATCAGCGCATGATCGAACTCGATGGCACGGAGAACAAGTCGAATCTGGGCGCTAATGCCATCCTGTCAGTCTCCCTGGCAGCAGCCCATGCGGCGGCACAGGAAAACGAACAACCCCTGTATGAATACCTGGGCGGTGAAGAGATGCGCCTGCCCGTACCCATGATGAATATCATCAACGGTGGCGCCCATGCCGACAACAGCGTGGATCTGCAGGAATTCATGATCCTGCCTGTGGGAGCGCCCACCATGCGCGAAGCTGTGCGCTACGGCGCAGAGGTCTTCCATGCCCTGAAGTCGGTTCTGGGCAAGCGTGGTCTGGCTACCACCGTGGGTGATGAGGGTGGCTTCGCTCCCAACCTCAGTTCCAACGAGGAGGCCATCGAAGTCATTCTCGAGGCCATCGGGAAGGCGGGCTACAAGGCAGGAGAAGACATTTACCTGGGCTTGGATGCTGCCAGCTCGGAATTCTACAAGGACGGTAAATACCATCTCGCTTCCGAGAACCGGAGCTTTGATTCAGCAGGGTTTTCGGAATATCTGGCCAACTGGGTGCGCCAGTATCCCATCATCTCCATCGAGGATGGCATGGACGAGAGCGACTGGGAGGGCTGGAAGCTGCACACTGAAATGCTGGGTGACAAGGTTCAGCTCGTGGGTGACGATCTGTTCGTGACCAACACGGCCATCCTGCAGAAAGGCATCGATATGGGGATCACGAATTCAATCCTCATCAAGTTCAACCAGATCGGTACGCTCACCGAGACGCTGCAGGCTATCGCCATGGCGAAGAAGGCTGGCTACACGGCGGTGATCTCACACCGTTCCGGTGAAACCGAAGACACTACCATTGCGGATCTGGCGGTCGCCACCAACACCGGCCAGATAAAGACCGGCTCCCTGTCCCGTTCCGACCGGGTGGCAAAGTACAACCAGCTTATGCGTATCGAAGATCAGTTGGGCGATACCGCAGTATATGCCGGCAGGGGAGCCTTCCCCCTGGCCTGATGATCTGATGCCCTGGTATTTCCGCCTGCTGTTCGTCATTCTGCTGGCCATGTTCGTGGTGCTCCAGTACCGGCTGTGGGTGGGGCAGGGCAGCATGGCAGAGGTCTATCGCCTGCAACAGCAGATCGACCGCCAAAAGCAGCAGCTGGCTGAAATGAAAGAACGCAACGTGCGCCTGCGGGCGGAAGTCCAGAGCCTGAAAACCGGGCTGGAAGCGGTGGAGGCACGGGCGCGAACCGACCTCGGTATGATCAAGGAAGGAGAAACCTTCTTTCAGGTCATCGAGCCGGAGATCGCCACCAGGCCATGAGCTTCCATGCCGTCGTTCCTGCCGCCGGGATCGGCAGCCGCATGGGTTCCGATGTTCCCAAGCAATACCTGCGCCTGCTGGACAGGATGGTGATCGACTGGAGTATTCGGGCGTTACTGAGCCAGCCCGGTATCGAAAGCGTGACCGTTGCCCTGGGGAAGGAAGACAGGTATTGGCCCACTACCCAAAGCGCTGCTGACGCCGGCGTGAAAACGGTGGCCGGTGGTGCCGAGCGCAGTCATTCGGTACTCAATGCGCTGCAGTCACTGTTGACTCACGCTGATGAGGATGACTGGGTGCTGGTGCATGATGCCGCAAGACCCTGTGTCGGTGCTGCTGACATATCCCGCCTGATGCGGCTGGCAGCTGCCGGAACCGGCGGTCTGCTGGGGGTGCCCGTGCATGACACCATGAAGCGTACCGATGCTGACGGAAATGTCATTGCTACCGTCGAGCGGAATCAGCTCTGGCATGCCCAGACTCCGCAGATGTTTCCCCTGGGCAAACTCCATCAGGCACTGGGGGATGCGCTGGCCGCCGGGGTGGCGGTTACCGATGAAGCCAGCGCCATGGAGTGGGCCGGTTATCGGCCGCGTATGGTGGAAGGCAGCACCAGCAACATCAAGATCACGCGTCCTGCGGATCTGGAACTGGCCGGGTTTTATCTGGCAGGGTAAGCACTCTGCACACGTTTATGGTGGTCGTGGCGGCTATAGACTGCCGGCTCTCGCTGCGGATTTCACTCAGAACATCCAGCACTTCAGGCAGATATTCCGGGCTGTTGCGCTGATACTGATGGGCCGCTCCAGGCATATCCGGTGCATCGGTTTCCAGTACTAAATGCTCAAGAGGCAGCTTTGCCGCCAGGGTGCGCAATTTGCTGGAGCGCTCATAGGTCAGCATGCCGCCGAATCCCAGACAGAACCCCATGTCCATATATTGCCTGGCCTGTTGCCAGCTGCCGTTGAAGGCGTGACTGATGCCGGACCTGACCGGGTATTGCTTCAGTAGTTTCAACACCTGCTCGTGGGCCTTGCGGGTGTGCAGGATGACGGGCAGTTCCAGATCCTGTGCCACCTGCAATTGCAGCTCGAACAGTTCCAGCTGGAGATCCTGGTCGAGGTCCGGGCGAAAAAAATCCAGGCCGATTTCACCGATGGCGACCGGGCGCATCTTTTCCGCCAATGTCCGCAGCTGATCCACCTGAGCGGTATTGTGTTCGGCGCAAAAATAGGGGTGCAGGCCCAGTGCGGGGTAGACGTCTGTTTCGCCGGCGGCAAGATCCAGTATCTTTTGCCAGCTGTCCCGGGTGGTGCCGGGGACCACAAATCCCATGACTCCGGCGGCTCGGGCCTTTTCCAGTACCTGTTGCCGGTCCTGGTCGAAGGCCGGCATGTCCAGGTGGCAGTGGCTGTCGATGATTTTTTCATTCATGGAGTATCAGGCTCCCTTCATCACGGATGAAATCCAGAAACGTTCTGGCGACGAGGCTCAGCTTGTGGTCCGAGGCGTGTACCGCAAACCAGTGGCGGCGCAGGGGAAAGCCCTTCACGTCCAGGACGCAGATCTTGCCACTGTCCAGTTCCAGGCGCAGGTTGTGTTCCGACATGACGGATATGCCCAGTCCCGCCATGACGGCCTGTTTGATCGCCTCGATGCTGCCCAGTTCCATATAAGGCTCCAGCACAAGGTTCTTGTCCGTGAACAGCTTGTCCATGGCCAGCCGTGTGCCGGAGCCGGGTTCGCGCAGCAGAAAGCGTTCCTGCAGCAGCTGTTTGAGGGGGATGGCGCGTTTTTTTGCCAGCCGGTGACCGGGCGGAGCGATCACCACCAGGTCGTTGTCCAGAAAAGGCGTGGCTTCCACAGCCAGTTCTTCCGGAACCTTGCCCATGATCAGCAGGTCGTCTTCGCCGTCGGACAGGCGCTGCAGCACTTTTTCCCGGTTGGTGACGAACAGGCGTGGCTGCACCTCCGGATAGCGCTGTACAAAAATGCCCAGCAGGTGCGGCATGAAGTATTTGGCGGTAGTGACCACGGCGATGTGTAGTTCACCTTTTATTTCCCCCGTGAGGGAGGAAATCTCGCCGCCCAGCAGCTCCAGGCGGCTGAGAATGTCCCGGGACGCTTCCAGGGTCTTGCGGCCGGCCATGGTCAGCTGCAGTTTTTTGCCCCGCTGCTCAAACAGGGGCAGGCCAATATGATTGCTGAGTTTTTTCACCTGCATGGAAACCGTAGGCTGGGTCAGATGCAGGGCCTCGGCGGCGCGTGTATAGCCGCCATGACGGGCCACCGCCACCAGAATCTGCAGCTGGCGCAGGGTTGTTGTGCGGGCGAGGGCGTCGGCAGAAAATCTTGTCATAGAGAATAGTCTATCACGGCTATATAAAATATTGATTTTACCTTATGGGAAGTTGAAGGCAGAATGCACTCACTCGGTAGTTACTGCCGAATGAATTTTAATCAACAGAGGTAAGTACCCATGGATCAATCGAATCGTTACGCTGATCTCAGCCTGAAAGAAGAAGACCTGATTGAAGGCGGCAAGCATATTCTCGTTGCCTACAAAATGAAACCGGTGGATGGTGTTGGCTATCTGGAAGCTGCCGCGCATTTCGCTGCGGAATCTTCGACGGGCACCAACGTGGAAGTTTCCACGACTGACGATTTTACCAAGGGCGTTGACGCACTGGTTTATCACATTGATGAAGCCGCGGAAGACATGCGTATCGCCTATCCCATGGAACTTTTCGACCGCAATGTGACCGATGGCCGCATGATGCTGGTTTCCTTTCTTACCCTGGTCATTGGTAACAACCAGGGCATGGGAGATATTGCATATGGCCAAATGATCGATTTTTATGTGCCACCGCGCGCTATCCAGTTGTTTGACGGACCCGCTAAAGATATTTCCGATCTGTGGCGCATTCTGGGTCGTCCCGTTGAGAACGGCGGTTACATTGCCGGTACCATCATCAAGCCCAAGCTGGGTCTGCGCCCCGAGCCTTTCGCTGAGGCTGCCTATCAGTTCTGGCTGGGTGGTGATTTCATCAAGAATGACGAGCCTCAGGGTAACCAGGTGTTTGCGCCTGTGAAAAAAGTAATCCCTCTGGTTGCTGATGCCATGAAACGCGCCCAGGATGAAACCGGCGAAGCCAAGCTGTTCTCCATGAACATCACCGCTGATGATTATCATGAAATGTGTGCCCGTGCCGACTTTGCCCTGGAAACCTTCGGTGAAGATGCCGACAAAGTGGCTTTCCTGGTCGATGGTTTTGTAGGTGGCCCCGGTATGGTTACCACCGCACGCCGCCAATACCCCAACCAGTACCTTCACTACCATCGTGCAGGTCACGGCATGATTACCTCACCTTCTTCCAAGCGTGGCTATACAGCATTCGTTTTGGCCAAGATGTCCCGTCTGCAGGGTGCTTCGGGTATTCACGTGGGTACCATGGGCTACGGCAAGATGGAAGGCGCTGCTGATGACAAGGTCATCGCCTATATGATCGAGCGAGACGAATGCCAGGGCCCCGTGTACTACCAGAAGTGGTATGGCATGAAGCCCACCACGCCTATCATCTCAGGTGGGATGAACGCCCTGCGTCTGCCGGGCTTCTTCGAGAACCTGGGTCACGGTAACGTGATCAACACTGCTGGTGGCGGTTCTTACGGCCACATCGACAGCCCGGCTGCTGGCGCCATCTCCCTGCGCCAGGCCTACGAGTGCTGGAAAGAAGGCGCGGATCCCATCGAATTCGCCAAGGAGCACAAGGAATTCGCCCGCGCATTCGAGTCCTTCCCCCATGATGCTGATGCTATCTTCCCGGGCTGGAGAGAGAAGCTGGGCGTACACAAGTAAGTTTCCAGCTTGCTTTGAGCCAAAGGAAAGGAGAGCCCTCGCCCTTGGCGGGGGCTTTCTGTTTGTGGGTCGGGCTTCAGCCCGACATTTTTCCGGGATGTTTTCTGTCGGGCTGAAGCCCGACCTACACAGCATCAATTCATGCAGGTACTACCATGAGCGATATAGACATCGAACAATACAAGATTTCCGAAGAGCCTTTTTATCAGCCCTCCGGCAATGAGATAGACCAGTACGAGGCGGCCTATGCCGCCCGCCTGCCGGTGATGGTGAAAGGCCCCACGGGCTGCGGCAAGTCCCGCTTCATCGAATACATGGCGTGGAAGCTGGGCAAACCGATTATTACCGTAGCCTGCAACGAAGACATGACGGCAGCGGATCTGGTAGGCCGTTATCTGCTGGATGCCGATGGTACCCGCTGGCTGGACGGTCCACTGACCACAGCAGCGCGTATCGGCGCCATATGCTATCTGGATGAGGTGGTTGAAGCCCGCCAGGACACTACCGTGGTGATTCACCCGCTCACGGATCACCGCCGCACGCTGCCCCTGGACAAGAAGGGAGAAGTCGTGAGGGCCCATGAGGATTTTCAGCTGGTCATTTCCTACAACCCGGGCTATCAGAGCCTGATGAAGGATCTGAAGCAATCCACCAAGCAGCGCTTCGTGGGTATGGACTTCGACTATGTGCCGGCAGATCTTGAAGCAAAGATCGTAGCCGAAGAAACCGGCATCAATGCGGGCACAGCCGCCAAACTGGTACAGGTGGGCGAGGCTGCACGCAACCTCAAGGGGCATGGGCTGGATGAAGGTATTTCCACCCGCCTGCTGGTTTATGCGGCAAGCCTGATCAGCAAAGGCATCAGCGCCCGCGATGCGGCCCGGATGGCTATGGTGCGCCCGATTACCGACGATTTTGATATTCGCGATACCCTGGACAATGCCATCGATGCGGTCTTTGCCTGATCTTGGGCAGGCGGTCATACCAATCAGGGGTAGGGTAGATGATGGATGTAAACTGTAGTTATCAGGAAGTTCGGGCAGTGCTCGCCGATTGTCTCGACGAAGCGGAGGAGTTGCTGAGCGAGAAGTCGCTGGCGGAGTTTGTCGAAGGTATCGAACTGCTGTGCATGATGGGACGTGGTGCCGAGCCGGTGCTGGTTTACATGGAAGAGGCGGCTGAAATTGCCCGGCACACCAGTGGCAAAATGGTATATCCGGCGGCAAAAACTGCCTATCAGATTTCACGCAGCCCCAACGCGGCGGCCATCGTGCCTTTCTTGCAGTCCTTGGCCGAAATCTCCCGGCGTCTGGAAGAACCCAAGCTGCTGCAGGGCTATCTGGATATCGTGCTGGAAATGGTGGAACGTACGTCCATTTCCATACACGGCTCTCATGCCACTATGGCCAGCCCCGGTCTGATTCCCTTCCTGGAAAAAGCCC
The DNA here is from genome assembly GCF_048562965.1 of Thiolapillus sp. Taxonomy (NCBI): domain Bacteria; kingdom Pseudomonadati; phylum Pseudomonadota; class Gammaproteobacteria; order Chromatiales; family Sedimenticolaceae; genus Thiolapillus; species Thiolapillus sp. The sequence continues at coordinate 11,066 of NZ_JBHNMF010000051.1, forward strand.
CTGTACTGCTCGGGGAACTGACGATTGGCGGGCTGAAGCGCTGGATGGACTACGGTATTGCCCAGCACAGCCATCACCCGGATCATCTGGCGGAATTCTTTTCGCTGGAATCGGCAGACAGCCGTGCCGTGATGCAACGTGAGCGCCATGGCACCCTGCTGGTGGATATGGAGCGGCGTCTGGATCTGTTTGAACTGGCGCTTTGGAAGATCGATGCCAGTATCTACCCTTACTCGCGCATGCTGGACGACCGTTCTGACCCGCGGCCCTATTACGATGACAAGGGCATTTTCCTGCCGGATGTCTATGACGACCTGGACAACGGTATCAGCGGCATGGATCAGTACCGGGCCGCCCTGGCGCATATGGCCGGGCATCGCCGCTGGACGGCCCCCGTGTTTGCCGACAACCGCAGTCCCATGCAGCGAATCGCCATCGAGACCTTCGAAGATTCGCGCATCGAATACCTGCTGATGCAGGAGTATCCGGGGCTGCGCCGCATATTCCAGGCATTACACCCGGTGCCAGTCGAGGATGAGTGTGACGGGAAACATGAATCCTGTATCCGTCATCGCCTGACCATGCTGTCACGCGCCATTCTCGATCCGGATCATGATTACAGGAATCCGGATCTCTTGGAATTCGTTCAGCGCTTCTTCGAAATCATGGAAAAAGGTGATACCACCACGATGGATGTGGAACTGCTGGGCATACAGTACATGGCGCGCACCCGCACCCAGGCAGATGCCTTGCCCAATGTCTGGTTCAAGGATACGGAAATCAGCTACCGGGATGATAACCGCAACCTGTGGCAGTTCTACGAGCTGGATGACGATGCGGATTTCCATGTAGAGCCCACTGAACTGGAAGAAACCGAACCTGACGACACGCTGCCACCCCGGCACTACCCGGAATGGGATTACACCACCCAGACTTACCGACCAGATTGGGCCAGTGTGTATGAAACCCTGCATCCCTCGGAAGATGCGGCTTATATCGATGGTTTGCTGCGCAAGCATGACCGTCTGGCAAAGCAGATCAAACGTATGCTGGATCTGCTGAAACCGCAGAACTACCAGCGTATACGCTACCAGGAAGAGGGTACGGAGCTGGATCTGGATATCGCCATCCGCTCGCTTATCGACTACAAGACCGGGCATAACCCGGATCCACGTATCAATATCAGCCACAAACACAACGACCGCAATATTGCCGTGACCATACTGCTCGATCTTTCCGAGTCCCTGGCCCAGCCGGTGGGCAATACCGGTCAGACCCTGCTGGAACTGGAACAGGAAGCGGTATCCCTGCTGGCCTGGGCCATCGAACAGCTGGGTGACAGTTTTTCCATTGCGGGCTTCCATTCCAATACCCGTCACGAAGTTCGCTATTACCACATAAAGGGCTTCAGTGAAGGCTGGAACATGGACGTGAAAGGGCGTCTTGCGGCCATGGGCGCCGGTTACTCCACGCGTATGGGCGCCGCCATGCGTCATGCGGCGCATTATCTCGAGCACCAGAAATCCGACAAGAAACTGTTGCTCGTGATTACCGACGGCGAACCGGCAGACATCGATGTGCGTGATGAAAAACATCTCATCGAGGATTCACGTATGGCGGTGCGGGAGCTTGATCAGCTGGGTATTTACAGCTATTGCATCAATCTCGACCCCAAAGCGGATGAATATGTGGCGGATATCTTCGGCAATCAGTATTCCATCATCGACAAGCTCGAGAGCCTGCCGGAAAAACTGCCCAAACTCTTCCTTGCCCTGACCAAATAGCCCCGGCTATTGCGAAAGGGGTCGGAGTCAAATTGGAATGATGTTGCATACAATCAGTGACTTGAGGAAATTGACTCCGACGCTGCCAGCCATGGAGAGCGAAGCGAAGGCTGGTAGACCCCAGTAGCCGCGAGGCCGCACTGCTTACCCGTCGTGCGCATAGCGCCAGAGGGGAAGCAAAGTAGGCATCCAAACGCGGC
>NZ_JBHNMF010000052.1:0-13029 GCF_048562965.1 Thiolapillus sp.
CTGGTGCAATTTCCGGGTTAAATCCGATTCGTTAACAGTTGTGTGTCTTCCTGTCGCGGTTCTTCACTGGCGGTCTGCTGATGTGGACAGCTATTGACTGGGGTCAATACTTTTTAATTAGACTAAATCTATAATTAACCTATCTCCTTACAGGGTAATTGTAGGGAGAGGGTGGGCAGATATCCCGGTGTACCCGGTGACCGTCATGCCTGATAGCAAAAATGATCCTCAGGGAAACTCTGAACATTCGTATCGTCAGTTTCTGCGATGCGGACTTGTTGCTCAGAGCGTCCTTAGCAGCATATAGGTGGTAAAAAAATGAAGAACAGCAGTAGTGTCATTTCGATGTTGGCGGCCGGTGTAGGGCTGTTATCCGCATCTGTGGGGGCGCAAGAGCCCATACAGGTGCTCCAGCCAGTTCAGAACGTCAACCTTGCGCAGGTAGAACTGGGCAAGAAGTTGTATTTCGACCCCCGGTTGTCCAAGTCGGGCTTTATCTCGTGTAACTCCTGTCACAACCTCAGTATGGGCGGGACGGACAATCTCAAGACATCCATCGGGCACAAATGGGCGCAGGGTCCCATCAATGCACCCACCGTGCTCAATTCCAGTCGGAACCTGGCGCAGTTCTGGGATGGTCGGGCCAAAGACCTGAAAGAGCAGGCGGGCGGGCCAATCGCAAATCCCGGTGAGATGGCGTCGAATCATACGCTCGCCGTGGAAGTGCTGAAGTCGATTCCCGGCTATGTTCGTGAATTCAAACTGGTGTTTGGAACCGGCAAGGTGACAATCGATGAAGTCACGCAAGCCATTGCCGAATTTGAGAAAACCCTGGTAACCCCCAATTCGCGATTCGATCAGTGGCTGCTGGGAAAGAAGGATGTCCTGACCCGGAAAGAACTGGCCGGATATGAGCTGTTCAAGAGCAGCGGCTGTTCGGGCTGCCACAATGGTCCGGCGGTGGGTGGCAATTCCTTTCAGAAGATGGGGCTGGTAGAGCCATACAAGACTAGCAGCAAGGCGGAAGGGCTGGTGGCGGTCAGCGGAAAGGATGCGGATCGCTTCAAGTTCAAGGTGCCCACATTGCGCAATGTGGAACTGACCTATCCGTATTTCCACGATGGCGAGGCTGAAACCCTGACGGAGGCCGTGGACATCATGGGGCGTCTGCAACTCGGCCGCAAGTTCAGTGAAGCGGAAAATGCGCAGATCGTTGCTTTTCTCAAGACACTGACGGGTGAGCAGCCTTCATTCCAGCTGCCGATCCTTCCCCCGTCAACGGAGGCAACTCCCAGACCCAAGCCTTTCGAGTAACCGCACCACAGGTTGAGGATGCTCCGGCAGGGGCCGGAGCATCCCGTTCAGTTCAGGGATTATTTCCCCCTTTACAGGCGTCAAGATCCTTCAACACGCCGTTTTCTATGCTGTAGATCCAGCCATGAACGGTAAGTTCTTTGCCCTGCTTCCAGGTGTTTTGCACAATGGTGGTGTTGCAGATGTTCCTCACCTGTTCTTTCACATTGAGCTCACAGAGCAAATCCAGCTGCTGCTCATGGTCGAGGCCTTCGAATTCATGGGCGTTGAAGCGAATGACATCCTTGATGTGCCTCAGCCAGTTGTCGATGAGTCCGTGCTCCTGATTCTCCAGTGCGGCCTTGATTCCGCCGCAGCCATAGTGCCCGCACACGATAATGTGTTTGACCCTTAGAATTTCCACGGCGAACTGTATGACGGACATGCAGTTCAGGTCGGTATGCACGACGACATTGGCGATGTTGCGATGTACGAATACCTCGCCGGGCTGCAGATCGATGATCTGATTGGCAGGCACGCGACTGTCCGAGCAGCCGATCCACAGATACTCCGGTGCCTGCTGCTTGGACAGCTTGCTGAAGAAGTCCGGATCCTTTTCCTTGATGGAATTGGCCCAGATCCTGTTGTTCTCTATCAGATGTTCCAGTGTCTTCAAGGGCTGGTTCAAACCTCGTGTTTGTCGATGCTCATGGGATTCTGGGATGTATTGGTAACCTAGTCTGAGTGTACCAGAGCTGTCAGCACATGATCTTCCCATCGACCTGAAATTTTTAGGATGGTTTGGCCTGTCTGCAGCGTTGGTGTGTCGTGCATGATGCGCTTCACCTGCCGGATTATTCCTGCTTGCCGTACAGGCTGGCATACAGGCCGTCTTCTTCGATAAGCTCGGCATGGCTGCCCTGTTCGACAATGCGCCCGTCTTCGAATACCAGCACCCGGTCGGCCTGTTTCACCGCGCTGAGACGATGGGCAATGATCAGGGTGGTACGTTTCTGCAGGAATTCCGCCAGTCGCTGGTGCAGGCGGGTTTCCGTGTTGGTATCCAGGGCAGAGGTGGCCTCGTCCAGGATGACCACCTTGGGTTTTCTGAGTATCATGCGCGCCACGGCCAGGCGCTGGCGCTGGCCACCTGAAAGCCGTACACCGTCTCTCCCGATACGGGTTTCGAGCTGCTCCGGCAACGCTTCGACAACGGCTTTCAGCTGGGCGATGTCCAGGGCCTGCCAGATATCCTCGTCGCTGATGCCGGCGCCCAGGGTGATGTTCATGCGCACCGTATCGTTGAGCAGCGCGGGGTGCTGCAGCACCGTTGCCACATTGTCGCGCACCACGTCCAGGCCGATCCGGTTCACGGGCACTTCATCGAAGCAGACACAACCGTGCCTGGGCAGATACAGTCCCAGTACGATTTTTACCAGGGTGCTCTTGCCGCCGCCGCTGGCGCCCACCAGAGCGACTTTTTCGCCGGCAGCGATGTTCAGGTTCACGTCCCGCAGAATGGGCGGGCCTTCGCCATAGGAAAAGCCGATGTCGCGCATCTGAATGGATACGGTTTCCCGCCCGGCAAAAGGATCCTGTTCATGGGGATAGTTCGGTTCCAGCTTTACATCCACCAGTTCGTTGATGCGCCCCAGGGCGGCGCGGGCGGCGTGATAGGCGTACTGGATATTCAGCAGTTCCTGCACCGGTCCCATCATGAACCACAGGTAGGCGAACACGGCCAGCATTTCGCCGATGCTCAGATCGGAATAGAGCACCATGAACATGCTGACGGTGCGGAATACATCGAAGCCGAACAGGAACACCATGAACGATAGGCGCGTGGCCGCATCGCTCTTCCAGGCGAAACTGGCGGAACTGCTGCGGATACGGTCCGCCTTGTCGATGATACGCCGGATATAGTGGCGTTCACGGTTGCTGGCGCGGATCTGCTCGATGGCGTCCAGGGTTTCCGCCAGTGCTTCCTGAAAAGCCTGGTAGGCACGGTTCTCGCGGCCCTTGAGTTCCTTGACCTTGCGTCCGAACAGGGTGGTCACGTACACCACCAGGGGATTGAGCAAAAGGATGAACAGCGCCAGTTGCCAGTGCATCCACAGCAGTACCCCTGCCGTGCCGATGACCGTGAGCAGGGCGACAATGAACTTGCTTGTCGAATGGCTGACGAACTGGTCCACGGCATCCAGATCCGTGATCAGGTGGGACGCCACAGTGGAACTGCCCAGCACCTCGTATTCCGCCATGGAAAAGTGCTGCAGCCGCTGCAGCAGATCCCGGCGGATGCGGAAGATCACGTCTTTGGAGATACGGGTGAACTCACGTACCTGCCAGACGCTGAAAATCAGCGCCAGGACACGCAGGATCAGGGTCAGAAACAGCACCGCCAGAATGTAGAGAGCCGGTCCCTGCCAGCTTTCCGGAAACAGCCGGTGGCTCCAGCCGACCAGGGTGCCGGGTTTGTTCAGCAACACTTCGTCCACCAGCAGGGGCATCAGCAGGGGAACAGGCACGGAAACCAGTGCACCGAGGATGGCAATGATATTGGCGGTGATCAGTTCCCTGCGGTGAGAGAGCACCATGCGTACCATTTCACCCCAGGAATAGGGTGTGGAACGCACGGCAGGGACTGCTGAGGGTTTATTCATCGGGTGATTCTATCAACTTTTGCTAAAATACTGACTTTCGATTGACACGCAGGCACCGGCAGGGCCAGGAAGAACGCAGCACATGCGCACATTGGTTTTTCTGTTTCTCATTGGCGTAGCCGTGGCGGTGCCGGCAGCCGTGGAGCTGCAGGGCAGTTTCACCCAGGGTGGGGTGGTTTTTGGCAAGACGGAACCCGGCGCACGCGTGTTTCAGGATGGTGAAGAGCTGCCGGTATCTCCACAGGGCGATTTTGTCATCGGTTTCTCCCGTGAGGCCAAAGAGCGTTCTGAACTGGTCATCGAGCTGCCGGATGGCGGCAGGGAGCGGCGGGAGCTGAAGGTATCCAGGCGAGACTATGACATACAGCGTATCGATGGCCTGCCCGAGCGCAAGGTAACCCCGAAAGAAGAAGATCAGGCCCGTATCCGGGCCGATCAGGCGGCGGTAAAGAAGGCGCGTGCCAGGCTGGATCAGAGAATTGACTTTTTACAAGGTTTTATGTGGCCCGCAAGGGGTAGAATAACCGGCGTTTATGGCAGTCAGCGCATACTCAACGGCAAACCCAAATGGCCTCACTATGGTGTGGACATCGCCGGACCGGTGGGTAAGCCGGTGCGCGCGCCCGCCGCGGGCATCGTCACCCTGGTTCATCCGGACATGTTTTATTCCGGTGCCACCCTGATCATGGATCACGGACATGGGTTATCATCTACTTTTCTGCATTTGCACAAGATCCTTGTTCGTGAGGGGAAGAGGGTGGAAAAAGGCCAGATCGTGGCTCAGATGGGCGCCAGTGGCCGGGTGACCGGTCCGCATCTGGACTGGCGCATGAATTTACGCGGTAAACGGGTGGATCCACAGCTCCTGGTGGGTCCGATGAAATCTGAATAGAACCGGAAAACATGATGAACAAGACCCTGATAGCTTCTCTGTTGGTGCTGGCCTCCCAGCTCGTGATGGCCGATGATCTGCTGGAAGTCTACAAGATGGCCGTGGAGAAAGACCCGGTACTCCGGGAAGCTGCCGCCGTGCGCGAATCGCGTCGCGAATCACGCCCCCTGGCGCTGTCGCAACTGCTGCCCAATGTCAGTGTCAGCGGCGATATGAACTACAACAATACCAAGACACATTCCCTGGGTGATGAAAGCTTCGGTACCAGCAGTCTGGGCATCAATCTGCTGCAGCCGATCTATCGCCGTGACCGCTTCATCCGCCTCGAACAGGCCGACTGGCAACTGGAACTGGCGGATGCCGAATACCGCGCCAAGGAACAGGACCTGATGCTGCGGGTAGCGACGGCCTATTTCAATATTCTGTCTGCCCAGGAAGGCGTGACTTTCGTACAGGCTGACAAGAAAGCCATTGCACGCCAGCTCGAACAGGCCAAGCAGCGTTTCGAAGTGGGCCTGATTGCCATTACCGGCGTGCACGAGGCCCAGGCGCGCTATGACCAGGCGGTCACCGACGAGATCGTGGCGCAGAATGAACTGGACAATGCCTGGGAAGATCTGCGACAGATTCTGGGTGTGCGCCCCGAGAAGCTGGCCCAGCTCAAAGCAAAGCTCGCCCTGGAGCCACCGGTTCCCGCAGCCATCGATGAGTGGAGTGCCTTCGGCCTGGAGAACAACCCCGCTGTGAAGGTGGCCTCCGATGCCACGCAGATCGCCCAGCGGGAGATCGAGGTGCAGAATTCCGGTCACTATCCCAGTCTCGATCTGGTGGGGCGTTACAGTACCTTCGGCACCAACCAGGACAACCGTTTCGATGTGGACAACGGCAATGTGGGTCTGCAGCTGAATATTCCACTGTATGCCGGCGGTGGGGTGACCGCCGCCACACGCCAGGCGAGAGCAGATCTCATTGCTGCTCAGGAACGTCTCGATCAGGCCCGCCGTTCCACGGACAAGGCCGTGCGCAATGCCTATCGTGGCGTACAGGCCAGCATCAGCGCTGTCAGGGCGCTGGAAGCTGCCATCGTGTCCACAAAGAGTGCGCTGGAGGCCACCACTGCAGGTTTTGAAGTCGGCACCCGCACCCTGGTGGACGTGCTGAACTCCCAGCGGGACTACTACCGTTCGCGGCGGGACTATGCCCGGGCACGCTATGTGTACCTGGTGAACATGCTGCGTCTGCGTCAGGCGGCCGGCGTGCTGGCGGTCGAGGATATCGAGAAGGTCAATACCCTGCTGGTGGAAAAATAATGTCCGGTAACAGTATCGGAAAGCTTTTCACCGTTACCAGTTTCGGCGAGAGCCATGGTCTGGCCATCGGCTGTATCGTGGACGGCTGTCCGCCAGGCATGGAAATGAGCGAAGCCGATCTGCAACCCGACCTGGAACGCCGCCGGCCGGGCAAGACCCGCCACACCACCCAGCGCCGGGAGATGGACGAGGTGCAGATCCTTTCCGGGGTGTTCGAGGGCAAGACCACGGGCACGCCCATCGGCCTGCTCATTCACAATACCGATCAGCGCTCCAAGGACTACTCAGATATCGCTGCCAGCTTTCGGCCCGGTCACGCGGACTATACCTACCTGCAGAAATACGGTATCCGCGACTATCGCGGCGGAGGCCGTTCCTCGGCGCGGGAAACCGCAATGCGCGTGGCTGCGGGCGCCATTGCCAAGAAATACCTGCGCGAGCGCTATGGTGTGAACGTGCGGGGCTATCTGTCCGCTCTGGGAGAAAACCGTCCCGAGGCTTTTTCCTGGGCTGGCATTGAAGACAATCCCTTCTTCTGGCCGGATGCCGGCCAGATCGATACGCTGGAAGCCTACATGGATGCCCTGCGCAAGGAAGGCAACTCCGTGGGGGCGGAAGTGACCGTGGTGGCTGAAGGGGCGCCGCCGGGCTGGGGTGAGCCGGTGTTCGACCGGCTGGACGCAGATATTGCCCATGCGCTCATGGGCATCAATGCCGCCAAGGGCGTAGAGATCGGCGCAGGCTTTCGATCCGTTGCGCAGAAAGGTACCGAACACCGTGACGAGATGACACCAGAGGGTTTTCTCGGCAACAATGCCGGCGGCGTACTCGGCGGCATCTCTTCCGGCCAGGACATCGTTGCCAGAGTCGCGTTCAAGCCAACTTCCAGCATCCGGCTGGGCGGCAGAACCATCGACACTCACGGAAAAGCCAGCGAAGTGATCACCAAGGGGCGTCACGATCCCTGTGTGGGCATTCGCGCGGTGCCCATCGCCGAAGCCATGCTGGCCATCGTGCTGCTGGATCATGCGCTCAGACACCGTGCCCAGAACGGGGATGTGACACCACCGGTACCGGTCGTTCCCGCCACTCCCTGATATCGCCTGATGCCTTACTGGCGGCTGTCGGCCTTTTACTTTTTCTACTTTGCCGCCCTGGGCACCCTGATGCCCTACTGGGGACTGTACCTGCAGTCCCTGGGGTTCGATGCCTTTGCCATCGGTTCCCTCATGTCCATTCTCATGGCGACCAAGATCGTTGCACCCAACGTCTGGGGCTGGCTGGGGGACCACCTGGGGCATCGCATGGTCATCGTGCGTCTGGCATCCCTGCTGTCCCTGCTGGCATTTCTGGCCATGCCCGGTACAACGGGATTCGTGCAGATCGCACTGATCATGACCCTGTACAGCTTTTTCTGGAATGCCTCCCTGCCTCAGTTCGAAGCCGTGATCTTCAACTACCTGGGCAAGCATGTGGAGCGTTACTCTCGTCTGCGATTGTGGGGTTCCGTGGGGTTCATCGTTACGGTGGTGCTGGTGGGCCGACTGGTGGACAGCCGGGGTACGGGCGTGGTTCTCACCGCACTGCTGGTGGTCTTTGCCGGCATCTTTCTGTCCAGCCTGCTGGTAAAAGACCGGCCCGGTTCGTCTGATCAGGAAGAACAGCCTTCCATCTGGATCGTGCTGAAGACACCCCGGGTGATGGCTTTTTTTGCCGCCGTGTTTCTCATGCAGATGAGTCACGGTCCCTACTATGCTTTCTATTCGATCTATCTGCAGGATTTCGGCTACAGCAAGAGCAGTATTGGGGTGCTGTGGAGTATCGGCGTGCTTGCAGAAGTGCTGCTGTTCGTGTTCATGCACCGTATCATGAGCCGTTATTCTGCGGCCCTGATCCTGCTGGTCAGCCTGGTGCTCGCGTCCCTGCGCTGGCTGCTCATCGGCTGGTTTCCCGAGGTGCTGAGCCTGCTGGTGCTGTCCCAGGTATTGCATGCTGCCAGTTTCGGCAGTTTTCACGCGGCGGCCATCCATCTCGTGCATGGCTATTTCCGTGGCCGTCACCAGGGCCGGGGACAGGCTCTGTACAGCAGCCTGAGCTTTGGTGCCGGTGGTGCGCTGGGCACCTTTGCCAGCGGTATATTGTGGGAACAGTGGGGTGCGCCTTTCGCTTATACTATGGCATCCGCCGTCGCCCTGCTGGGCGCATGGTGCGTGTGGCATTTCATTCCCACTTCAACCACAGAAGAAAAACGATTGTGAAAAGACTGCGTAGACTGCTGTTGCCCGTTCTCATCATTGCGGCTGCCATAGCCGTGTTCATGATGCTCAAGGCCACCAAACCTCAGAGCAAGGATGTGGGCATCCAGGAAAAGGCCTGGCCGGTTGCCGCGGTACCTGTGAAAACCGGAGCCTGGCCTACCAATATCCTGCTCTACGGTTCTGTCGATGCGCTTCATTACTCGGTGCTCACCGCTGCACTGCCTGCGGACGTGAAGCGTGTACCGGTCATCGAGGGCAGTCAGGTCAGGAAAGGAGACCTGCTGGTGGAACTGGATGATCAGGATGCCCGCCTGGATCTGGTGCAGCGGGAAGCCGATGTGGCCAAGGCACAGGCAGCTATCGCCGTTCAGGAATCCCGTCACCAGGCGGATCTGGAGGCACTGCCCAATGAACGCCGCCTGTACAAGCTGGTGCAGGCGGAAGTCAACCGCCTGGTGGACCTGAAGAAAAAGCAGGTGAGCTCCCAGTCGGCCCTGGACACGGCAAGACAGAATGCCGCCCGCCAGTCCATCAGTATTGCCCGTATCGAAGAAAGTATCCGCACTCACGACAGCAAGATGCTGGAACTGCAGGCGGCGCTGGAGCGTGCCCAGGCAGCCCTGGAAAAATCCCGCCGGCAGCTCGAGCGCACACGGGTCAGGGCGCCCTTCGACGGCCGGGTTGTCAAGGTGCTGGTAGCCCGCGGGCATCGCGTGAACGTGGGCGCCCATCTGCTGGAAATGTTCGAGAACACCAGTCTCATGTTCCGTGCCATGTTGCCGGCGGTGTATGTGCCCCAGGTGCGCAAGGCGCTCTCGGAAGACAAGGCACTGGCAGTGGAGGGCAAAGTCGATGGCAATGAAGTGAAAGGTCATCTCATTTCCCTGGGGGCGGAAGTGCGCCAGGGTAGTGGCGGCGTGGAGGCGCTGTTCCTCATCGATTCAGGCTGGAACTGGCTGCAGAAAGGCCGTGTGATGCGGTTGCGGCTCACCCTGCCGAAACAGGCCGATGTCATGCCCGTGCCTTTCGAGGCCCTGTACGGTTCGGACAAGATCTATGCCATCGATGACGAGCAGCGCTTGCGTCCGGTAACGGTCGAACGCGTGGGCGAAGTGTGGCTGAACGGCAAGAACCAGGTGCTGATCCGCTCCCCGGAACTGAAACCCGGTCAGAAGCTGCTGATAACCCAGCTGCCCAATGCCGTGGAAAGCCTGCTGGTCGAGGTCGTTTCGGGTGACTGAGGGTTTCCATCACAAGGACGACATCATCGGTATTTTCGCCCGCCATCCGGTAGCGGCGAACCTGGTGATGATCATCATGCTGTTGTCCGGCGCCCTGGCGCTGTCGTCCCTCAACACCCAGTTCTTTCCCACCTTCGATATCCAGGTGGTGACGGTGCGCGTGGTGTGGCCGGGTGCTACTGCGGAAGACGTGGAAAAGTCCATCACCATTCCCCTGGAGCAGGAGCTGCGCTCGGTGGAAGGACTGGACAAGATCACCTCCACCTCGGCCCAGGGCGTGGGGGTGGTGATCCTGGAGTTTCCCGAAGGCACGGATATGGGTGATGCCACGGACAGAGTGGATGCACGGGTAAAGGCGGTGCGCAACCTGCCGCAGGATGCGCGCACCCCCCAGGTCAGTCATGTGATCAACTTCGAGCCCATTGCCCGCATGCTGATACACGGACCGTCGGATCTGCGTGAGTTGCGAAAACTGGCCTACCGCTTCGAGGAAGAACTGCTGCAGCGTGGCGTGGCCAAGGTGGACATCAACGGACTCCCGGAAGAGGAGATAGCCGTACAGCTGCCCCAGCGGCAGCTGCAGGCACTGAACATGTCACTCGCGGATATCGGTCGCCGCATCAATGAGATTTCACGGGATCTGCCCGCGGGTCAGATCGGCAAGCGGGATGTTGCCAGGGAGCTGCGCACCCTGAGCCAGCAACGTGATACCAGAGGCTTCGAGGAATTGCCGCTGGTGGCCAATCTCAAGGGCGACTACGTGCGCCTGGGCGATGTGGCGAAGGTGGAGCGCCGCTCCAAACCGAACCAGATTACCATTACCTACCAGGGCAAGCCGGCTGTCGAACTGCGGGCCCAGCGTGCGACAACGGGGGACACGCTGAAATCTGCCAGCATACTGGAGAAATGGCTGGAAGAAACCCGGGCTGAACTTCCGGAAGGGATAAAGATCACCGTCTATGATGAAAGCTGGCTGCTGATCCGGGACCGCATCAACCTGCTGCTGAAAAACGGTCTCAGCGGCCTGGTGCTGGTGATCGCCATCCTGTTCCTGTTCCTCAATGCCAGAGTGGCTGGCTGGGTGACCCTGGGTATTCCGGTGTCTTTCATGGCGACCCTGGCACTGGTGTGGCTGGCAGGAGGCAGTATCAACATGATCTCCCTGTTTGCCCTGATCATGGCGCTGGGGATCATCGTCGATGATGCCATCGTGGTGGGTGAGGATGCCCTGTCACATTACCAGAAAGGGGAAAACTCCCTGGAAGCGGCGGAAGGGGGAGCGCGGCGTATGCTGGCGCCCGTGCTGTCATCTTCCCTGACCACCATAGCGGCTTTCATTCCCCTCATGATGGTGTCCGGCATCATCGGCACCATACTCTTCGATATTCCCTTCGTGGTGATCTGCGTCATTGCCGCTTCCCTGATGGAAAGTTTCCTGGTGTTGCCGGGGCATCTGCGCCACAGCTTTCACAAGGCTCATCACAAGGAACCCAGCAGACTGCGCAAGCGGCTGGATGCGGCCTTCGAGCATTTTCGCAATTACCGCTTCCGGCCGCTGGTGAAAGCCGCAGTATCGCGGCCGGGGGTCACCATCGCTTCTGCGGTGGCCGCCCTGATCATGACCGTGGGACTGCTGGCAGGCGGGCGTATTGGCTTTACCTTTTTTCCGACAGTCGAAGGCAACGTGATCTACGCCAGCGCCAGCTTTGTTTCAGGCACGCCACCCGAACGGGTGGACGCCTTTATCGGCAAGGTGGAACAGGCGCTGTACGATGCGGAAGAGGCGCTGGGCGGCGGGCTGGTGCGCATGGCAAAGGTGTCTCATGGCATTGGAATCTTCTCCAATGCCCGGTCTGGCCGGGCTGGAGAGCAGTTTGCGACCATAACGGCCGAGCTGGTGTCTTCCGATGAGCGTACGGTACGCAACCAGGCCTTCCTCGATGAATGGCGCAAGCACTTCGAGGATGCTCCCGGACTGGAGAAGATGACGCTCACGTCGAGGAAAGGCGGCGGCCCGCCAGGCAGGGATCTGGAGATCAAGCTCACCGGCCCGGACATACAGAAGCTAAAGCAGGCGGCGCTTGCCATCACCACGGTGCTCGAGGGCATGGATGGTGTGACGGGTATCGAGGATGACATGCCCTACGGCCATCAGCAGCTGATCTACACGCTGACGCCCATGGGACGCGCCCAGGGATTGACGGAACTGGAAGTGGCGCGTCAGCTGGGTGATGCACTCAATGGCAACCTCAGCCAGATCTTCATCGACGGGCGGGACGAACTGGAAGTGCGGGTGATGCTGCCCGACGAGCAGCGCTATCATCTTTCCACCCTCGATTCCCTGAATCTGCGCCTTCCCGGGGGCGGGCAGATGCCTCTGACCAGCGCACTGGACCTGAGCGAGCGCCAGGGTTTCGAGATTCTGCGTCACTATGACGGCCAGCTCTCCGCCACGGTATTTGCCGATGTGGATACTACCAGGAACAATGCCAATGATATCCGTGACCAGCTGAAAAAGGACCTGTTTTCCGAGGTCTACCGGAAATGGGGGGTACACATGAGTTATACCGGCAAGGCGGAAGACCAGAAGGAAACCCTGGCGGACATGAAAAAGGGCGCAATGTTTGCCCTGGCCATGATCTATATCGTGCTGGCCTGGGTGTTCGGTTCCTATGGCTGGCCGCTGGTGGTGATGAGCATCATTCCTTTCGGCATTGTTGGTGCCATCGTCGGTCACTGGGTGATGGGTATCGAGCTGACCATCCTGTCCATGTTCGGTATCTTTGGCCTTTCGGGGATCGTGGTGAACGATTCCATCATCCTGGTGGTGTTCTACAAACAGTTGCGGGAGCAGGGCATGGAAGTGGACAAGGCCATTGTCGAGGCGGCCTGTCAGCGTCTGCGGGCGGTGCTGCTGACTTCACTGACCACCATAGCCGGACTCACGCCGCTGCTGTTCGAGACCTCCCTGCAGGCGCAGTTCCTCATTCCCATGGCGGTGTCCATTTCTTTCGGGCTGGCTTTTGCTACCTTCCTGGTACTGTTGCTGGTTCCCTCCCTGCTGACCCTGCATGAAGGATTTGCCGAACGCCGCAAACAGCGCCAGGGAGAATGGGCTGCCCGGCCGGGTTGACGGGGCGGCGTTCCTTCAAGCAGCGGGACAGACGCAGTTTGGTCAGAGTGTCTTTCTGATTTTTTCGAAGCCTTCCTTTAGTTCTTCGGCTGCGAGTTTCAGGGCCGTTTTTACGTCGTCTGCCGCTGCCAGCCATGGAGAGCGAAGCGAAGGCTGGTAGACCCCAGTAGCCGCGAGGCCGCACTGTTTTCCCGGCGTGCCTTGCGCCAGAGGGAAAACAAAGTAGGCCTCCGAACGCG
>NZ_JBHNMF010000053.1:0-12793 GCF_048562965.1 Thiolapillus sp.
TCATTGCGCCTGGAATGCGGCAAACAAGGGAGAATCTACAGATAATCCCCATTCATATTTCAAAAAACAGCCGATTTGCATTGAAATACGAAAATCACTGATTCGATCAGAGCTTCCCTAAAATACTGGATACCGTCCGCCATGGAAGGCGATGCGGCGTCAGCGGGTGAATCCGATCTACAGTACAGCCTTGGGATAGGATCCCAGCACCTTGTACATGCCCGCCTGCTTTTCCAGGGCCGCCAGCGCCTGGCGCACATGGGGTTCATCCTTGTGGCCATCCACATCGATGAAGAACACGTAGTCCCATACGCCACGCCGTGAAGGGCGGGATTCGATACGCGTCATGCTCACGCCGTGCTCGGCCAGCGGCTCCAGCAGACGATGCAGCCCGCCGGCTTCGTTTCTGGTGGAAATGAGCAGGCTGGTCTTGTCTTCACCCGAAGGCGGCACCTGCTGATTGCCGATAATGAGAAAACGGGTGGTATTGCCCGGCTCGTCTTCGATGTTATGTGCCAGCACACTCAGGTTATAGATTTCCCCCGCCGTTTCGCTGGCAATGGCTGCCGCCCCGGCATCTTCCCGTGCCATGGATGCCGCCTCGGCATTGCTGCCCACGGCGATGCGTTTTACATTAGGCAAATGCCTGTCGAGCCAGCTGCGGCACTGCGCCAGCGACTGCTGATGTGAATACACGGTTTTCAGCTCATCCAGAGAACCTGCATTGGACAACAGGTTGTGATGGATACGCAGGGTCACCTCCCCACAGATCTGCAGCGGCGAGCTGAAGAACATGTCCAGAGTGTGACTGATGACACCTTCCGTGGAATTTTCCACGGGCACCACACCATACTGGCAGTTGCCTGCCTCCACTTCCTGAAAGACATCCGAAATGGAACCCAGCGGCGTCGTGGTGACCGAATGACCAAAATGCTTGAGCGCCGCTGCCTGGGTGAAAGTACCTTCCGGTCCCAGGAAAGCGATGTTCAGGGGGTACTCCAGCGCCAGGCAGGCTGACATGATCTCACGGAACAGCCGTGCCATTTCTTCCGCATCCAGCGGTCCCCTGTTGCGTTCCTTGACCATGCGCAGCACCTGGGCTTCGCGCTCCGGGCGGTAGAAGACCGTGTCTCCATCACCTTCCTGCTTGATACGGGCAACCTCTGCCGCCGCTTCCGCACGGGCATTGATGAGGTTCTGAATCTCCTCATCGATGGCGTCGATGCGCTCACGAATGGCATTGAGCTTTTCCGCTTCAGTCATGCAGCGTGCCTCTATTTATTGCAGCTGAGGCAGCGCACGGACAATACACCTTCCACACCGGCTATCTTGTCAAGCACACCCTGATCAGGCTGGGCTTCCAGGTCGATGAGGGTCACCGCGATATCTCCACGGGATTTGTTGAGCATATCCAAAATGTTCAGGCCGGCTTCGGCCAGGTCCGTGGAGATCTGGCCCAGCATGTTGGGTACGTTGCTGTTCACCACCACCAGGCGCGGGTTCTCGCCGTGGGGCATGTTGATCTCGGGAAAATTCACGGAATTGGCGATATTGCCGTCTTCCAGCCAGCCACGCACTTCGTCCGCCACCATGATGGCGCAGTTCTCTTCTGCTTCCCGGGTAGATGCACCCAGATGGGGAAGGGTCAGGCAGCGGGCGTGATCCTTGAGAAGATTGCTCGGAAAATCACAGACGTAGCCATAGAGCTTGCCGTCATCCAGCGCCTTGACCACGGCTTCATCATCCACGATGCCATTGCGCGCAAAATTGAGCACGATGGCATTGTCCGGCATCAGCCGTATGCGTTCCTCGTTGATCATGTTTGCCGTTTGTTCGTTCAGGGGTAGTACGTGGAAGGTAACAAAATCCGCTCGGGACAGCAGGTCATCGATGGACAGTGCCTGTTCCACATCCGCCTTCAGTTTCCAGGCGGATTTGACGGTGATAGACGGATCAAAGCCAACCACGTTCATGCCCAGGTCATGAGCGGCATTACAGATCTTTACACCGATAGCACCCAGGCCAACCACACCCAGGGTACGCCCCGGCAGCTCGAAACCGACGAAGTTCTTCTTGCCCGCTTCCACCGCCCTGGTGATCTCGGCATCCTCGCCTTCCAGGGAGCTGGCGAACTTCCAGGCAGGGCCGATGTTGCGCGCCGCCATCAGCATGCCCGCGATGACCAGTTCCTTCACGGCATTGGCGTTAGCACCCGGCGCGTTGAACACAGGAATGCCCTTTTCGGTCATCCTGTCCACGGGAATATTGTTGACGCCTGCGCCGGCACGGCCGATAGCCTGCACGCTTTCGGGAATCTCCATGTCATGCATCTTGTAGGAACGAAGCAGGATGGCGTCTGGATGGCTGATTTCCGAGGCAACTTCGTAGCGTTCACGGGGCAGGCGGTCCAGTCCAGCGGCAGAAATGTTGTTCAGGGTAAGAATCTTGTACATCGTATCTGTCCTGTTCAGGCGTTGGCTTTTTCAAATTCATGCATGAAGGCGATCAGCGCCTGCACGCCTTCTTCCGGCATGGCATTGTAGATGCTGGCACGCATGCCACCCACCGAACGGTGTCCCTTGAGGCTCTTGAGTCCCTTTGCAGAAGCTTCTTCCAGGAACTTGCCATCCAGATCCGGATTGGCCAGGGTAAAAGGCACGTTCATCCAGGAACGGCACTCAGGGTCCACGGGATTGGCGTAGAAACCGGAATCATCAATAGTGTTGTACAAGGATTCTGCCTTGCGCTCATTGACGACAGCCATGACATCCAAACCACCATTTTCCTTGAGCCATTTGAACACCAGACCCGCCAGATACCAGGCATAGGTGGGCGGCGTGTTGTACATGGAGCCGTTGTCGGCGTGGATCTGGTAATTCATCATGGCGGGGCAGCTGTCCGGTGCATGACCGATGAGGTCTTCACGAATGATGACCAGGGTCAGGCCCGCCGGCCCGACGTTCTTCTGCGCGCCGGCATAGATGATGCCAAATTTCGATACATCGACAGGACGGGACAGGATGGTGGAAGACATGTCCGCCACCAGGGGAATCTCCCCCGTATCGGGAATATAGGGAAATTCGACACCCTGAATGGTTTCATTGGGCGTGTAATGCACATAGGCAGCATCGGCAGAAAACTGCAGGTCACTTTCCGCCGGCGCCTTGAAGTCAGCAGCGGTATCGGCGATAACGTTTACCTCGCCATAACGTTTCGCCTCGGCGATGGCCTTCTTGGACCAGCTGCCGGTGTTGATGTAGTCTGCCTTTCCCGTGCGTCCCATGAGGTTCATGGGCACCATGGCAAACTGGCTGGAAGCCCCTCCCTGCAGAAACAGCACCTTGTAGTTGTCAGGAATCGCCATTATTTCGCGCAGGTCTGCTTCCGCCTGTGCGGCAATACTCATGAACTCCTTGCCGCGATGGCTCATTTCCATCACCGACATGCCGGCGCCATGCCAGTCAAGCAGTTCATCCTGCGCCTGTTTCAGTACAGCTTCGGGAAGCGCGGCTGGGCCAGCGCTGAAATTATAGATTCGTGACATTTTGGGTTTCCTGTTGGTTACTACCTGAAAAATCGATCTTGTTTGTTCAAAAGAGAGATTACTCTTCACCCTCTTCGTGCTCAGCGTCTTCGCCTTCCAGCATTTCGATACGGGCAATACCGATGAGCTTTTCTTTCTTGCTCAGGGCAATCATCTTCACACCCTGGGTATCACGGCCCATGCGGGATACATCACTGACACGTGTACGCACCAGGGTGCCACCATCGGTAATGAGCATGATTTCATCATCTTCATCCACCAGTATGGAGCCGATCTGCTGGCCATTGCGCTCCGAAGTGCGTATGGAGATCAGGCCTTTGCCGCCACGCCCCTTGACCGCAAACTGGCTGATGTCGGTACGTTTGCCGTAACCGTTTTCGCATACGGTGAGCACATCACCCTCGGTGGCCACCACCAGGGAAATGACCCGCTGGCCCTTGTCCAGACGGATGCCGCGCACGCCGGCTGCGGTTCGTCCCATGGGACGCACGGCAGATTCGCTGAAACGCACGGCCTTTCCTGCAGAACTGAACAGCATGATGTCCTGGTTGCCATCGGTGATATCCACACCCACCAGCTGATTGTCATCTCTCAGATCCACGGCAATGATGCCGCTGGCCCGCGGCCGCGAGAAATCGGTGAGCGGCGTTTTCTTCACGGTTCCGTTGGCCGTGGCCATGAAGATGTAACGGTCTTCGGTATATTCCCTGATCGGCAGCACGGCATTGATGCGTTCTCCTTCTTCCAGGGGAAGCAGGTTGACCATGGGCTTGCCCCGGGCATTGCGTCCCGCCTGGGGCAGTTCGTACACCTTGAGCCAGTACACCTTGCCCATGCTGGAGAAGCACAGGATGGTGTCGTGGGTGCTGGCGACGAACAGCTTGTCGACGAAGTCCTCGTCCTTGGTGGTGGTGGCCGTCTTGCCCCGGCCACCCCGGCGCTGGGCCTGGTAGGTGTCCAGGGACTGGGCCTTGGCATAGCCCTGGTGGGAAAGGGTCACGACCACGTCTTCTTCGGTGATCAGGTCTTCGAGCGTCAGATCCAGGCGATCCGCGACGATCTCGGTACGGCGCTCGTCACCGAACTGTTCCCTGATTTCCAGCAGTTCGGTCTTGATCACTTCCATGAGCCGGTCTGAGCTGGAAAGGATATCCAGCAGATCCGCGATACGGTCCAGCAGTTCCTGGAACTCGCTGATGATCTTGTCCTGCTCCAGTCCGGTGAGCTTCTGCAGGCGCAGGTCCAGGATGGCCTGGGCCTGCACTTCGGTAAGGCGGTAGCCGTCCGGCGTCAGGCCAAAGCCTTCGGGCAGGTCATCAGGGCGCGAGGCGTCCGCGCCGGCACGGGAGAGCATGTCTTCCAGGGCGCCGGACTGCCAGGTGCGGGCGCAGAGTTCCTTCTTCGCCGTGGCCGGATTGGGCGCCGCCTTGATCAGGGCAATGACCTCGTCGATGTTGGCCAGGGCCACGGCCAGGCCTTCAAGGATGTGAGCCCGGGCGCGGGCCTTGCGCAGATCGAAAATGGTTCGCCGTGTGACCACTTCGCGACGGTGACGGATAAAATATTCCAGCAGCTGCTTCAGATTGAGCGTACGCGGCTGGGAATCCACCAGGGCCACCACATTGATGCCGAACACACTCTGCATCTGGGTGTGCTTAAACAGGTTGTTGAGCACCACTTCGCCCACTTCGCCCTTGCGCAGTTCGATCACCATGCGCATGCCGTCCTTGTCGGATTCATCGCGCATCTCGGTGATGCCTTCAATCTTCTTGTCCTTGACCAGTTCGGCAATCTTTTCCATGAGCCGCGCCTTGTTCACCTGGTAGGGAAGCTCGGTGGCCACCAGACGCTGCTTGCCGTTGTCCATGTCCTCGAAATGGGTGCGGGCGCGCACATAGATCTTGCCCCGCCCGGTGCGATAGGCTTCACGGATGCCCTTGGCACCGTTGATGATGCCCGCCGTGGGAAAATCCGGCCCCGGCACATAGCCCATGAGCTCGTCAATGGCTATGTCCGGATTGTCGATAACCGCCACGCAGGCGTTGATCACTTCCGTCAGGTTGTGCGGCGGGATGTTGGTCGCCATGCCCACAGCGATGCCCGAGGAACCGTTGACCAGCAGGTTGGGCACCTTGGCCGGCAGCACGGTGGGTTCAGATTCGGATTCGTCGTAGTTGGGAATGAAATCGACAGTTTCCTTTTCGATATCCGCCAGCAGTTCATGGGCGATCCTGGCCATGCGCACTTCGGTATAACGCATGGCGGCGGGGGAATCCCCATCGACGGACCCAAAGTTACCCTGCCCATCCACCAGCATGTAGCGCAGTGAAAACGGCTGGGCCATGCGCACGATGGTGTCGTACACCGCGGTGTCGCCATGGGGGTGGTACTTACCGATGACATCACCCACCACGCGGGCGGATTTCTTATAGGGTTTGTTCCAGTCGTTGTTGAGCACGCTCATGGCGTACAGCACCCGGCGATGCACCGGCTTGAGCCCGTCCCTGACGTCCGGCAAAGCCCTTCCCACGATGACGCTCATGGCGTAATCAAGGTAGGAATGCTGCATCTCGTCTTCGAGATTGACCGGAAGGACTTCCTTGGCGAAATCAGTCATGTGTTTAAACGGCCTGAGTGGCTAAAACAATTAGGGGCCGAATTTTACCATAATTCCATCCCCGGGGTGCGGGTCACATGGAAAATCCGCACAAAACGCAAATGTGGCCCTCAGGGGGGATTCATATCATGTTCTGACGGAGCTTTTTTGCGTCTGGCGAATGAATAATCCCCTTTTCCGTGACGATCGCATCCACCAATCCCGCCGGAGTGACATCGAACACCGGATTCCAGGCATTCGCCCCCGCGCTGGCCACCCTTTTGCCTCCACAGGAGAGCAGCTCTTCAGGGTCACGGGTTTCGATGGGTATGTCCGCTCCCGAGGGACAGTGCATATCGATGGTGGAGGTGGGAGCCGCCACCATGACCTTCACACCATGGGCTTTGGCAACCAGGGCCAGGGAATAAGTCCCGATCTTGTTAGCCACATCGCCATTGGCGGCGATGCGGTCCGAGCCCACGATCACCCAGTCCACACCGCCAGCGGCCAGGCGTGCCGCCGCTGCACCATCGGCCAGCAGCGAGACAGGAATACCGTCCCGCACCAGCTCCCAGGCTGTGAGACGGCTGCCCTGCAGCCAGGGCCGGGTTTCATCGGCATACACCTGGGTGAGCTTCCCGGCCGCCCAGGCACTGCGGATCACGCCCAGCGCTGTACCGTAACCGCCCGTGGCCAACGCACCCGCATTGCAGTGCGTGATGACTGCCGTCCGCTTTTCAATGAGAGAAGCCCCCAGATCGCCGAGCACGTGGTTGGCGGCGATATCCTCGTCATGAATGGCCCGGGCTTCGGCGAGCAGTGCCGGTTCCGGATCAGCATCATCGGCCAGGGTCTGTATCCGCTGCCCCATACGGGCGATGGCCCAGGCCAGGTTTACCGCCGTGGGGCGGGCAGCCTCCAGGCGGGACAGGTCATCCTGCAAGGCCTGCTTCCAGCCCGTGTCTGCGCCCCGCCAGGCATCCCGGGCCGCCAGCACCACGCCATAAGCCGCCGTCACCCCGATTGCCGGGGCTCCACGCACCACCATGCCGGCAATGGCACTGGCCACGTCTGCAGCATTCTCGCAATGTATGAATTTTTCTTCCTGTGGCAGCAGGCGCTGGTCCAGCAGCAACAGCTCATCATCCTGCCACAGGGCAGCATCATCAGGAGCAGCGGGACGGTCGAGTTTGATCGTTTTCATAAGTGTTGGGTTCCAGAACAGATTTCCGGTATTTTATAGCCACCTGCCAGACAAGGAAAAAAAATGCACGCAGACAATCTCATACACGCCCGCTGGATCATTCCCGTGGAACCGCCAAACCGGGTCCTGGAACATCATGCCATCGCCATCGAACAGGGGCGCATCACTGCCCTTTTACCTTCGCGGGAGGCAAGGGAACAGATCAGCGCGTCACGGGTTATTGAACTGCCAGGACATGCCCTGATCCCCGGCCTGATCAATGCTCACACTCACACGCCCATGAGCCTGTTCCGGGGCATGGCCGACGATATCCCACTGATGGAATGGCTGGAAAAGCACATCTGGCCTGCCGAGCAGCGATGGATCAGTCCGGAATTTGTCGCTGATGGCAGCCGTCTGGCCATGGCGGAGATGATCCGCAGCGGCACCACCTGTTTCAACGACATGTATTTCTTTCCGGACATCACCGGAAAAGTCGCCCTGGAAACCGGCATGCGGGCGGTGCTGGGTATGATACTCATCGACTTCCCTTCCGCCTGGGCCTCCGATGCCGACGGTTACCTGGAACGTGCGCTGGCGCTGCATGATACTTTCCGCAATGAATCCACCGTCAGCGCCATCTTCGCGCCTCACGCGCCCTATTCCGTATCTGACGAACCCCTGCTGCGCGTGCGCACCCTGGCCAACGAGCTGGATCTGCCCATTCACATGCACGTTCATGAAACGGCGGACGAAATCGGGCAGAGCCGGAAACAGTATGGCATGCGCCCCCTCACGAGGTTGCGCCAGCTGGGCCTGACCGGACCCAACCTCATCGCCGTACACATGACCCAGCTGCAGGATGATGAAATCGAAGCCTATGCGGCCAGCGGTGGCCATGTGGTGCATTGTCCCGAATCCAATCTGAAGCTGGCCTCGGGATTCTGTCCCGTTGCCCGGCTTCTGGCTGCCGGAATCAACGTCGCCCTGGGCACGGACGGTGCCGCCAGCAACAACGATCTGGACATGCTCGGCGAGATGCAGACCGCTGCCCTGCTGGGCAAGGGCGTGGCCGGGAATACTGAAGCGCTCCCCGCGACCCAGGTGCTGGAAATGGCCACCATCAACGGCGCCAGGGCACTGGGGCTGGAGGCGGATATTGGCTCCCTGACCCCGGGCAAGGCAGCCGATATCACGGCCATCGACCTGCAGAGTATCGAAACCCAGCCCGTGTTCGACCCGGTCTCCCAGATCGTGTATTCCGCCGGCCGGGAACAGGTCAGCCATGTCTGGGTGAACGGTGAGCTGCTACTGTCTGACGGCGAACTGACCCGCATCAATGTGAACAGGCTGATGGCCGACACCGGCAGCTGGCAGGATAAACTGCAGCAACAATCCTGATCCGGCAAATTTGCTAGAATGACTCCATCTGATATCAACGGTAAGCCGATCATGCCCGACCATGCACACCACAATGTGGATCCTTCGGAAATCAGCAAGTTCGAGGAACTGGCTTCGCGCTGGTGGGACCCCAACAGCGAGTTCAAGCCCCTGCACGAGATCAACCCCCTGCGCCTGGGTTATATCGAGCAACATGCAGGCGGACTGGCGGACAGGAAGGTGCTGGACGTGGGCTGTGGCGGTGGCATCCTGGCGGAATCCATGGCGGAGAAAGGCGCTCATGTGACCGGTATCGACATGGGTGATGCCAACCTGGAGGTGGCGCGCCTGCACCTGCTGGAAAGCGGCCGTGACGTGGACTACCGTCAGATACCGGTGGAAAAGCTGGCCCGGGAAATGCCCAGGGAGTTCGATGTGGTCACCTGCATGGAAATGCTCGAGCACGTGCCTGATCCGTCCTCCATCGTTACTGCCTGTGCCACGCTAGTCAAACCGGGCGGCACAGTGTTCTTCTCTACCATCAATCGCAATCCCAA
Source organism: Thiolapillus sp. (assembly GCF_048562965.1). Lineage (NCBI taxonomy): Bacteria > Pseudomonadati > Pseudomonadota > Gammaproteobacteria > Chromatiales > Sedimenticolaceae > Thiolapillus > Thiolapillus sp. Next base: position 9,261 of record NZ_JBHNMF010000053.1, read on the forward strand.
ATCCTATCTGTTTGCCATCGTCGGCGCGGAGTACGTTCTGCACCTGCTGCCCAAAGGCACACATGACTATGCGCGCTTCATCCGCCCGTCGGAGCTGAGCCGGTGGATCCGCCAGACCGACCTCGAAATGCAGGACATCAGCGGCATGACCTACAATCCCCTTACCCGGGTATACAGGCTCGACCCTTCCGACGTGGACGTGAACTATCTGGTAGCCACACAAAAAGCGGCTGAATGAAACCCGCCATCGATTGCCTGCTGTTCGACCTGGACGGCACCCTGGCGGACACGGCCCCGGATCTGGCCCATGCCCTGAACCGCACGCTGGAGCATTTCGGCCGTCAGCCCCTGCCTTTCGAAAAGATCCGCCCCGTGGTCTCACACGGCGGTATCGCACTGATCCGCCGGGGTTTCGCCATGGAGCCGCAGGATGAAGGCTTCGAGGAACGGCGCCTGCACCTGCTGGATGTGTATCTGAAAAATATCTGTCGACACACGCGACTGTTTCCGGGCATGGATCAGGTACTCGAAGCCCTGTGCCGGAAAGGCATCCCCTGGGGTATCGTGACCAACAAGCCCGCCTGGCTCACCGATCCCCTGATGCAGGCATTGCCCATGCCCTGCGGCACAGAAGTCATCATCAGCGGCGACACCTGCGAGCACAGAAAACCCCATCCACAACCCCTGGTACACGCCAGCACATTGCTGGCAACCCCACCGGAACGGTGCCTGTATGTGGGTGATGCCGAAAGGGACATCGAAGCGGGAAAGGCCGCCGGTATGCCCACCGCCTGCGCCCTCTTCGGCTACCTGCAGGAAGATGACCGGCCGGAAGAGTGGCAGGCTGATTTCGACCTCGAGCGGCCACAGGATTTGCTGGCGTTGCTGTAGGAACGGGTGACGTCTGTTAATATAGGCCGCTGTACCGTCATACAAGCAGACAGCCATGAACAACTACAAAGCTCCTTCCAACCTGCTGCAGGATCGCGTGATCCTGGTTACCGGCGCCGGCAGCGGTATCGGCCGGGCAGCCTCCATCGCCTTTGCCACGCACGGCGCTACCGTTGTGCTGCTGAGCAAGACCCTGCCGAATCTGGAAAACGTCTATGACGAAATCGAGAGCCTGGGCGCTCCGACTCCGGCAATCTACCCCATGCATCTGGAAGGTGCCACCCTCCATGACTATGAAGAGCTGGGAGACAAACTGAAAGAGACTTTCGGCCGGCTTGAGGGCATCCTGCACAATGCCGCCATCAATCCCTATCTGAGCCGCATCAAGGACTATGACCCCCAGGATTGGATGAAGGTCATGCAGGTGAACGCCAATGCGCCCTTCTTCATCACCCAGACCTGCATGCCCCTGCTGCTCCAGGCTGAAGATGCCTCGGTAATCTTCACCTCCGACAGTGTGGGACGCAGGGCCCACGCGTACTGGGGCGCCTATGCCGCCGCCAAGTTCACCCAGGAAGGCCTGATGCAGGCGCTGGCGGAGGAGCTGGAAAACACCCCTGTGCGTGTAAACAGCCTCGATCCCGGCCCTACCCGCACCAACATGCGCAAGACCATCTACCCCGGAGAAGACATCAACAGGGTAAAGCTGCCCGAAGCCCTCATGCCTTTGTACCTGTGGCTGATGGGTCCGGACAGCCACGGCACTCATGGCCAGGCGCTGACCTATGAGGAACAGTCATGAACACGCGCTTACTGGTTCTGGCTATGACACTGCTTCTGGGCGCCTGTTCAGACAGTCAGCCGGAAAAACCACCGGAAAAGCACTTCAACCCCTGGGACTCGCAGATGAAGGCGCTGGACAAGGCCAAGGGTCTGGAAAAACAGATGCAACAGGATGCGAAAGACAGGGACAGACTCATTCGCGAACAGGGCGGGTGATTCCTGTTTTTGATGCCTTGAACTCCATCGAGGCGCATTCCATCAAGATCTACCTCATCAGCAATGGCATCGATGCCAGGGTCGGTGGCGACTACCTGCAGGGCGCCATGGGCGAACTGCCCGCCCTGGGCATCGTCAGGGTATTCGTCGACGAAAAGGATGAAATCCGGGCAAAAAAGCTCATCCGGGAAATGCGTGATACCGCGGATGATGATGACAGCTGGATTCCACCGGCGCTGCGCTGACAGCAATGACCACCCACGACAGCGCAGAACAGGGTCTGGACGCTTACCTCGTGGGCGGCTTCGTGCGCGACCGGTTGCTCGACCGGCCCCACAATGACCGTGACTGGGTCGTGGTGGGCAGCACCCCCGAAGAAATGCTGGCCCGCGGTTTTCAACAGGTGGGCAGGGATTTCCCCGTATTCCTGCACCCCCGCAGCAAGGAAGAATATGCCCTGGCAAGAGGACGGGATACCGACGGCAATCTGACCACAGGCCCCGGTATTTCCCTGGACGAGGATCTGGCGCGGCGTGATCTGACCATCAACGCCATCGCCATGGACAGGGAGGGACGGATCATCGACCCTTTCCATGGCCGTCAGGACCTGGAACAGCGTATTCTCCGGCATCTGCCGTCATTCAGTGATGACCCCCTGCGCATCCTGCGTCTGGCGCGCCTTGCCGCCGGACTGGATTTTTCCATCGCAGAAGAAACCGCGACACTCGCCCGAAACCTAACAGAAAGAGGTGACCTGTCTTCCCTCGCCCCGGAACGCATCTGGCAGGAACTGCGCCGCGCCCTGTGCACGCCATCACCCCGGCGCTTCGTCGAAGTGCTGCGGGAACTGGGTGCGCTGAAAGCAATCCTGCCCGAAGTGGACGCCCTGTTCGGCATTCCCCAACCGGAAAAATATCATCCCGAGATCGACACCGGCATTCACGTGCTCATGGCACTGGACCGCGTTACCGAACTCACCACAGACCCCCTGGTGCGCTTTGCGGTGCTGGTGCATGACCTGGGCAAGGCGGTGACGCCTCCCGAATACTGGCCCAGTCACCGCGGGCATGAAGCGCTGGGCGTCCCCCTGGTCGACCGGGTCTGCCGGCGCCTGCGCATCCCCGAACACTACCGGAAGCTGGCCCGCAAGACATCACGCTATCATCTCATGGTGCATCTGGCCCTTGAACTCAAGCCCAGAACCCTGGCAAAGCTCCTGGATGATCTGGACGCCTGGCGCGCTCCTGAAGATTTCGAACGCTTCCTGCTGGCCTGCCAGAGCGATGCCCAGGGGCGCAAAGGGCCCAGGATCAGCCTTATCCCCAGGCAGACTATTTGCGCCGTATCCATACACTCACCAGGGACATTTCCGCCAGGGACGTACCCACCCATATCCACGGAAAACAGATCGGCAGAGAAATTCATCAGCTGCGCTGCCGCAGGATCGCCACATTCAGGAAGCAGTGTTCCCCCGGTGATTTTTCCCGGCAGGATGACTCCGGGGCTGGAGGCTGCTAAGCTCGCAGAGATGAACAGACGGGCTTCGATTCGTCAAGCGTGTCTTCGACCTCGTGATAGATTTTGGGACATCCCAGTCCCCAAAATCGACTCGGCCTTTGACAACCTATTGGTGCCCCAGCAGT
>NZ_JBHNMF010000054.1:0-12514 GCF_048562965.1 Thiolapillus sp.
TGAAGCTGCTGAAAATCGGCGCCCGCCTGCGCCTGACAGCGCGCAAAGTCTGGCTGTCCTTCTCGGAAGCGTATCCCTACGCCAGTGATATTGCTCAGATCCTGGCCAATCTCAAGCAGCATCCTGCTTGGTCGCCGCCTGGATAGGTTCTTCCGTCCCCAACAACATCGACTCAAAGAATCAGTCCTGGGTGCTGAGGGACTGGTGCGTCTGTTCTGTCAAAAAAACATCCTCCAGAGCCCCTGAGAGAGCAAAAAACACGAGAATCTCTTCTCTTGGCGAGTACCTTGGCACGAGAAATGGGCTATCGGGCTATCTTGGCCACGTCCCGGCGCCCAAAAACGCCGGAACTAGGGGATCGGTGAGCGATGCGGGCTAGGTGATGCCAGACGTGACTCCCGTAAACTGACCAGGAAACTTCAGGCGCTGCCCTCCGGTAGAACGCAGCTGCAACCAGCCTGTGAGACTGACCTGCAAACAAAAAAGGCGTGACAGTTTTTCTGTCACGCCTTTCTATTCTGGGTACTGTTGCTGCCCGCTCAGGGCATATCGTCGATCTGCTGTCCTTCCTTCTGTACCGGCATCAGATCCGCTTTACTCACGCCGAGCATGAGCACGGCACTGCTGGCCACGTAGATAGACGAATAAGTACCAACCACAATACCCAGGATCAGCGCCAATGAGAAGTTGTGGATGATCTCACCACCAATGATGAACAGCGCCAGCAAAACAATCAGCGTGGTCAATGACGTTACGATAGTGCGCGACAGGGTCTGGTTCAGGGAGGTATTGATAATCTCTTGTGAATCCCCTTTGCGGATCTTGCGGAAATTCTCGCGAATCCGGTCGAATACAACGATGGTATCGTTGAGCGAGTAACCGATCACCGCCAGCACTGCCGCCAGCACGGTCAGATCGAATTCCAGTTGGAACAGGGCAAAGAATCCCAGCGTAATGGTCACGTCATGCACCAGCGCGACAACCGACCCTACGGCAAAACGCCACTCGAAGCGCACGGCCACGTACATGAGAATGGCAATCAGGGATACCAGTACCGCCAGCGCACCGTCTTCCGTCAGTTCATCGCCCACCTGGGGGCCGACGAATTCCACACGACGCAGCTCCACCTTGCCGCCGGCCTGTTTGCTCAGCAGGCCAAACACCTTGTCGCTCAATTTCGAGCTCTTGACGCCTTCGCGCGGGGCCAGACGAATCAGCACATCCCTGGGTGTACCGAACTGCTGTACCTGGGCTTCGGCAAAACCATTTTCGGCCAGTACCTGCCGGGCCTTTTCCAGATCCGCATCCTGGCTGTAACCAACCTCGATCAGGGTTCCCCCGGTGAAGTCGATACCAAAGACCAGTCCCCGCATGGCCAGTGAAACCAGCGCAATGACCACAAGCGTTATGGAAAAAGCCATGGCAAGCTTGCGCTTGCCCATAAAATTGATATTCAAAGAAGAACTGAGAGTTCGCATGTGCTGTTACCTGAATCAGATTGCGAGTTTCTTCACGCGCTTGCCGCCATACACCAGATTTGCCAGTGCGCGGGTTCCCACGATGGAAGTGAACATGGAGGTGACGATGCCAATGGCCAGGGTCACGGCAAAACCTTTAACCGGGCCGCTACCAATGGAGAACAGCACGATAGCGGCAATCAAGGTTGTAATATTGGCATCCATGATGGTACTGAAGGCCTTTTCGTAACCGGCGTGAATACTGGCCTGAGGTGTGCTGCCTACCCGCAGTTCTTCCCGGATGCGTTCATAGATGAGCACGTTGGCATCCACCGCCATACCTACCGTCAGTACGATACCAGCAATACCGGGCATGGTCAGCGTCGCCTGCAGCAGTGACAGGATGGCCATGATCAGCACCAGGTTGGCGATGAGTGCCGCATTGGCAAACAGGCCGAATACCTTGTAGTAGACCACCATGAACACCATCACCATCAACAGACCGATGACGACGGATTTCAGCCCCTGGTTGATGTTTTCCTGTCCAAGGCTGGGGCCGATGGTGCGCTCTTCCACGATATCGATGGGCGCTGCCAGGGCACCGGCACGCAACAATAGCGCCAGCTCGTGGGCTTCCTGGGGACTGTCAAGACCCGTGGTCTGGAAACGGCGGCCAAAAGGCTCGAGAATATTGGCGACACTGATCACCTCTTCCACCAGCCGCTTGATGGGCTTGCCATCGGCTTCACGACCCACCACCCGGCTCTCCTTGAATACCACCGCCATGGGCTTGCCCACGTTATCCGTCGTCACATTGCGCATACGCCGCGCGCCCTTGCTGTCAAGGTTGACCGATACCATGGGGCTGCCGGAGCGCTGATCAAAACCCGAAGATGCATCGGTGATCTGGTTACCGGTGACGATGACCCGCTTCTTCAGCAGTATGGGACGGCCATCTTCCCTCACCTTGTACAGTCGCGACCCTGGCGGAATCTTGCCATTGTTCTTGGCATCCATGGCATCATGCTCCGTGTCTACCAGACGGTATTCCAGGGTTGCCGTTGCACCGAGGATATTCTTGACCTGGGTCGGATCCTGCACACCGGGAAGCTCGACCACGATACGGCGGTCTCCCTGCTGCTGGACCAGCGGTTCCGCCACGCCCAGGGCATTCACCCGGTTTCGGATGGTCGTGATGTTCTGCTGCAGGGCGAATTTCTTGATGGCGCGGATCTCGGAAGGTGGCAGAGTCAGGCGCACGAAATAGGCGCCGTCTGCATCGCGGGTTTCCACGCCAAGGTTTCTGAATTCATTACCCAGCACTTCCTCCGCCTGGTTTCGCGTTGCAGCGTCCTTGAATTTCACATCGATACCGAGGGCGTCGGCCTTTACCGTCAGGTAGCGCAGCTTCTTGCCCCGCAAGGCGGTACGCACATCGCCGGTATAGGCCTCGACCTTGTCCTTGATCGCGGCATCCATGTCCACATCAATGAGCACATGAATACCGCCGCGCAGATCCAGACCCAGATTGACCGGCTTCCCGCCCAGGGCCAGCAGCCAGTCCGGTACATTGGCAGCCGTGGTCAGCGCATAGGAAACATTCTCAGGCAAGGCGTTGGCAATCACATGCTGCGCCTTCTGCTGATCGGTTGTGGATGGGAAATGGATCAGCAGTTTTCCTGCCTTGTCTTCCACGGACTTGACCGGGATACCGGCATCCTTGAGTGCCGTTTCGATCTTGTCCTGCAGTGTTTTTTCTACCACCGCACCGCGGTTGCCGGATACGGCAATGGCAGGATCCTGGCTATACAGGTTGGGCAGCGCGTAGAACAGCCCGATTGCGAGAATGGAGACAACCAGGATATTTTTCCATAAAGGATATTGATTCAGCATGTCAGATCAATGGTAAAAAGTAGCAGGTTGAGGGAGAAAGCATCCGGTCACTGAACCCGGCATGAATTCCGCCGGGGTTCAGGGAGCTGCGGATCAGAGTTCCTTGAGCGTTCCTTTGGGCATCACAGCTTCCACGGCCGCACGGCGCACGGTGACTACCATGCCATCGGCCACTTCCACCCTGACGAAGTTCTCGCCCACTTCGGTAATCTTTCCCATGAGACCGCCGGTGGTCTGCACTTCGTCACCTTTCTTCAGGCTTTCCACCAGAGCACGGTGCGCCTTCTGACGCTTTACCTGCGGCCGGATCATGAAGAAGTACAGAACCAGGATCAGGCCAATGGGAAATATCAGGCCAGCCAGACCATTGGGACCCGCCACAGCTGCTGCCGCAGGCGCTTCAGCCAATGCGTCGTTGATAAAGAAATTCATTTACCTACCTCCGCTGTACGCGGGAAATAACACGAACAGCAAAATTGGGGAATTGCGAAGCCGCATATTATGCCACAGTGCACAACTGCGTGCCGGACGGAATCATCACTCGAGTTCCAGACCATCCACTTTCTGGAATCCCCGGGGCAGCTTGTTACCGCGGCGTCCCCGTTCACCTTCATAGGCATTGAGATCCGCCGCCTTGGGATTGAGATGCCGTTTACCAGAAATCAGCCTGACTTTTCCACCTTCAGGCACCACCAGCATGGCGACCACGTACTCTTCCCGCTCGGCGACACGCTTGCCGGGTATGCCGATGATCTTGTTGCCCTTGCCGCGCGCCATTTCCGGCAAATCGCTCAGGGGAATCACCAGCATGCGTCCTTCACTGGTTACCGCCACCACCCGGTCGGTATGTGGATCGGTGACAGGTTGCGCCTTGAGCACCCGTGCGCCCTTGGGCAGGGTCAGCACGCTCTTGCCACCCTTCTTGTTGGCGATAAGATTCTTCGCCCGCGTAACGAAGCCATATCCCGCATCCGAGGCCAGCAGCCAGCGCTGTTCGGGATCACCGCCGAGAACGGACATGAACCGGGCGCCATCAGGCGGTGAAAATCGCCCTGTCAGTGGCTCTCCCTGCCCCCTGGCGGAAGGCAGAGTATGAGCCAGCAGCGCATAACTGCGCCCGGTGGAATCAAGAAATATGGCGGTCTGATTACTGCGCAGGCGCACCGCATCGCGATAGCCGTCACCTGCCTTGTAGCTCAGGCTGGCGGGATCGATTTCATGGCCTTTGGCGGCCCGCACCCAGCCTTTTTCGGACAACACCACGGTGCTGGGCTCGCTGGGCGTGAGTTCACTTTCATCCATAGCGGCGGCAGCTTCGCGCACCACCAGGGGAGACCGGCGCTCATCACCGTATTCCTCGGCGTCTGCCTGCAGCTCCTTGCGCACCAACGTCTTCATGCGCTGTCGGGAACCCAGGGTCTTTTCCAGATAGTCACGCTCCTCGGCGAGTTCCTCCTGCTCGGCACGGATCTTCATTTCTTCCAGGCGTGCCAGCTGCCGCAGCTTGGTGTCCAGCACGTAGTCCGCCTGGACCTCGGTCAGTTCGAAACGCGCCATGAGTACCGGTTTGGGCTCATCCTCGGTACGAATGATATGGATGACCTCGTCGATATTGAGGAAGGCAATCAGCAGACCATCCAACAGATGCAGGCGATCGAGCACCTTGTTCAGGCGATGCTGCAGGCGGCGCCGGACAGTCGTGAAACGGAACTCCAGCCACTCTCTGAGTATCACCCGCAGATCCTTTACCTGGGGCCGCCCGTCCAGACCGATGAGATTGAGGTTCACCCGGTAGGCGCGCTCCAGGTCGGTGGTGGCGAATAAGTGGGACATGAGGCGTTCCAGGTCCACCCGGTTGGAACGGGGTACGATCACCAGACGCGTGGGATTTTCATGATCGGATTCATCACGCAGGTCCTCGATCCAGGGCAGTTTTTTCCCGCGCATCTGGCTGGCGATCTGTTCCAGGATCTTGTTGCCGGATACCTGGTATGGCAGAGCACTGACGACTATGTTGCCGTCCTCCTTTTCCCAGACAGCACGGGCGCGGACACTGCCCCGCCCTGTCTGGTAGATCTTCAGCAGATCCTCGCGGGGCGTGATGATCTCCGCTTCCGTGGGGAAATCCGGCCCGGGAATATGCTCGCAGAGTTCTTCCAGAGTGGTTTTCGGGACTTCGATGAGACGGATACAGGCACTGACCACTTCCCGCAGGTTGTGGGAGGGAATATCCGTGGCCATGCCCACGGCAATCCCGCTGGCACCGTTGAGCAGGACATTCGGCAGGCGGGCAGGCAGCAGGCTGGGCTCTTTCAGGGTACCGTCGAAATTTGGCACCCAGTCCACCGTCCCCTGCCCCAGTTCCGCCAGCAGCACCTTGGCATAAGGCGTGAGCTTGGCCTCGGTATAACGCATGGCCGCAAATGACTTGGGATCATCCGGCGAACCCCAGTTGCCCTGCCCATCGATCAGCGGATAACGATAGGAAAAGGACTGGGCCATGAGCACCATGGCTTCGTAACAGGCCGTATCACCGTGAGGATGAAATTTACCCAGCACATCACCCACAGTACGCGCCGATTTCTTGTGCTTGCTTGCCGCCGACAGCCCCAGTTCAGACATGGCATAGACGATGCGCCGCTGTACCGGCTTGAGACCGTCGCCGATATGGGGCAGTGCCCGGTCGAGGATGACGTACATGGAATAGTCCAGGTACGCCTTCTCGGTGAATTCGGCCAGGCGCAGCCGCTCGGTACCCTCGGAGGTGTAGTTTTCGTCCATTACTTCTTTTTCAGCTGGCGCATCTCGTCGAGCATGGCCTGGATGTCGTTGTACCAGCGGGCAAACTGTAGCTGCAGCTTCTTGTCATCAGGAAAGAAGGCGCCCAGCGCACGGGGATCCATGGCGGCCAGCACAGTTTCATCGTTTTCCGCGATCACGGCGATTTTCAGCGGCAGATAAGGCGACATTTCGGGATGGTCGGCAAGAATGCGCCGCACCTCTTCCAGCTTGCCGAAGAACACTACCCGGTAGAAATCCGACTTGTAGTGAAATTCGGCCATGCCACCGTCACAGCGCTGGACATGGGCAACACTGTATCCGTATTCGGGAAGCGTTTCCTTGAGCACATCCATGACATGCTGGGCCTTGGCATGGCTGCGCGCCATGACCAGTTTCTGATCAGCCTGTGCGGGAAGCATCAGGGCCAGCATCAGACAGATACCTGCAAGTATTTTCACAGCGTTGCCTCCTCCATCACGGCCAGTATGACCTCTTCCATGAGCACCCCGACTTCAGAAAGCTCCTGGTTGTTGAACAGGGTCGCCAGCTGGGCCACGTTTGCAGAGATCACCAGCACTTTCCCGTTCCGTTCGATGACATTGATGCGGCAGGGCAGCACCGTGCCCAGGCGCGGATCGATGTTGAGCAGATGGTACAGCTCCTTGAAATTGCAAAACCGGATACTCACCTGACGGGTATTGACGCTGAACTCGTCCGCCAGACCCTGTTCCAGATAGCGCTGGGGAAAGATTCGGAAGTTGGCGCCGGTGAGGGCCTGCTTGACGTTTTCCACCGTGGTGTCGAAACCATAGGGTGATTCCATGATGTAGGCAGGCTTGCCCCGCCATTCCTCCATACCCTGCCTGATCACCGGCGGCTTCAGCGTGCGCAGGTAAGCCACCACGTGGGAAATTTCCTGATCGGAAAGCTTGCTCTTGAACGAAGGCATGCCGCCCACCTTGCGTCCACTCAGTACGATGTCATGAATCATGGCATCCGAAGCCGACTGCTGGAAACCACGGTTGTTCAGGGCTGCAGGCATGACCATGAAAGTCCGCTCCCGGGACATGGTCACACCGGTGCCCGGTCCTTCTCCACTGCCATCCTTGCCATGACAGCGGACGCAGTTCTTTTCATACAGGGGCTTGCCCAGCTTGGCATCTCCTTTGAGCTTGGCTGTCTTGAAGACCGGGCCCGGCTTGCCGGACCAGCTGCGGACATAGCGCACGATGGCCTTCACCTGCGCCGGGCTCAGCGCCTCGAAAGACGGCATGATGCGTCCCGGCCGGCCATGACGTATGGTCTTGGCGATGTAGTCATCGGATACCTGGGACAGTATCTCGTCCGTCAGGGGCAATCCGATGCCACCTTCACCCCGGGAATGGTGACAGACACTGCAGTTGTCTTCATACAGAGCCTTACCGTCAGGAGCCGCCAACAGCGGCGCACATAACAGCAGCAACAGCCAGTTCAAATGTTTCATCAGTTATCAACTCCAGCAATCAAATCCTGAGCGGCTTCCGCCATATCCCCTTTTTCCTGCAGCCAGGCCTTGCGGTCGCCTGAACGTTTCTTGGCCAGCAGCATATCCATCATTCGCAGGGTTTCGTCACCGGCTTCCATGGCCAGCTGCACCAGCCGCCGGGTATCCGGATGGATGGTCGTCTCCCGCAACTGCATGGGGTTCATCTCGCCCAGGCCCTTGAAACGCTGCACATTGACCTTGCCGCGCAGTTTTTCGGCTTCGATGCGCGCCAGCACACCCTGCTTTTCCGCATCATCCAGTGCGTAAAACACCTGCTTGCCCACGTCGATACGATACAACGGCGGCATGGCGACATACACATGCCCTTCTTTTACCAGCTTGGGGAAGTGGCGCACGAACAGCGCACACAGCAAGGTGGCAATATGCAGACCATCGGAATCCGCATCGGCGAGAATGCAGATCTTGCCAAAGCGCAGTTTCGACAGGTCATCCACGCCGGGTTCCACGCCGATGGCCACCGAAATGTCATGCACTTCCTGAGAGGCCAGCACTTCGGCGCTGTCCACTTCCCAGGTATTCAGAATCTTGCCGCGCAAGGGCATGATGGCCTGAAAATCCTTGTCCCTGGCCTGCTTGGCGGAACCACCTGCAGAATCCCCTTCCACCAGGAAAAGCTCTGTGCGGTTCACATCATCGGATGCACAGTCAGCCAGCTTGCCCGGCAGCGCCGGCCCCTGAGTCACCTTCTTGCGCACAACCTTGCGTCCGGCCCGCATGCGGGTCTGGGCGGCATGGATGGCCAGCTCGGCAATTCGCTCACCCTCGGCCGTGTTCTGGTTCAGCCACAGACTGAAAGCATCTTTCACCACGCCGGAGACAAATGCGGCACATTCCCGCGAAGACAGCCTTTCCTTGGTCTGCCCCGAGAACTGGGGATCAGCCATTTTCACGGACAGCACATAGCTGACCTTGTTCCAGACGTCGTCCGGTGTGATCTTCACACCTCTGGGCAGCAGGTTTCGGAATTCACAAAACTCCCGCACAGCCTCGGTCAGGCCGGTTCGCAGCCCGTTCACATGGGTGCCGCCCTGTGCGGTGGGAATCAGGTTCACGTAGCTTTCGGTGACGGGCTCCCCCCCTTCCGGCAGCCAGGCCAGCGCCCAGTCAGCTGCTTCTTCACTGCTGGCCATGCTGCCCACGAAAGGTTCTTCCGGCAGCATTTCGAATCCCTGCAGAGCATCCAGCAGATAATCCTTGAGACCATCGGCATATTGCCACTCTTCCGTTTCGCCGCTTTTTTCATCGGTGAAACGCACATGCAGCCCGGGACAGAGCACCGCCTTGGCACGCAGCACGTGTTTGAGCTGACGCACACTGAACCTGGGGCTGTCAAAAAAGCTCTCATCAGGCCAGAAGCGGATGCGCGTGCCGGTGTTCTGCCTGCCCACCTTGCCCACGGCTTCGAGACTGGAAACTTTCTCGCCATTGGCAAAAGCGATATTGTATTCCGCCCCGTCGCGTTTGACCCAGACCTCCAGGTGTTTGGACAGGGCATTCACTACCGAGACGCCCACGCCATGCAGGCCACCGGAAAACTGGTAGGACTTGTTGGAAAATTTGCCTCCGGCATGCAGCTTGCACAGTATGACTTCGACACCGGGAACGCCTTCTTCGGGGTGGATATCCACCGGCATGCCCCGGCCATTGTCCGAAACCTCCAGGGAACCGTCCTTGTACAGTATGACGTCGATCTTGCTGGCATAGCCGGCCAGCGCTTCATCCACGCTGTTGTCGATCACTTCCTGGGCAAGGTGGTTCGGGCGGGTGGTGTCCGTGTACATGCCCGGGCGCTTGCGTACGGGCTCCAGTCCGCTCAGTACCTCGATGGCCGACGCATCGTAATCAGTCATCGTTGGTCCAGTTGTCAAAAGGGTTATGCGCTTCGAACAAACCTTTCACGCCCTGCTTTATCTGACGGAGCTGTCGTGGAATCTCCCCGGTGCAGAAAATGTCATGCGCCAGTTCCACCCGGTAATCGGCTCTTTTGGTGCGCCCGTACTTCTTCCATTTCGGCGCTTTCACCTTGCGTACAGCCGGGTCACGTTTCGGATCGCCGTAGGCGTAGATCACAAACTCCTTCGTGGCACAGCGAATTCCCTCGAAAGTGGCCCGGTACCCTCCGGTATTGGAGCGGATGAGCAGCCAGTAGCGGACCACATAGTCCTTATGTGACACCGACAGTGTATTCAGATCCAGATAGGCCTTCTGGGTCTTTGGCAGCGTATCGACAGGCACTTCAGACCACGCACCGTCATCCGGCAACGGAGGTATATCGGTAGTGCTTTCTTTCCATTCTTTTTCCAGCGCATCGAAATCATCCTGATCCCCGGTCAGTTCCTCATACCTGTCTGTCGGCGCCGCCTGCAACAGGCCGCACAGGGAAAACAGAAGCACCAGCAACACCGTTCTATTCAAAGCCACGCAGAGCAATCCTCAGCATTCAAATACAAAGGCGAGAGTTTACAACCCTGACCAGCGATTGAACATAGGCACAACCGGAATTCTGTGAGGAATGTGCGCTTTGATATTGCAGACAAACGCACAGTGGGGTAATTTGCACGCTGCTACCAAACCACGCAATCTGGATATGAGTCGAAAGAAACCCGAAAATCTCAGCTTTGAAGAAGCCCTGAGCGAGCTGGAAAGCCTGGTGGATCGCCTGGAACAGGGTGATATTTCCCTGGAAGAATCACTGAAATCCTTCGAAAGAGGCATTGCGCTTACCCGCAACTGCCAGCAGGCGCTCGCCAAGGCGGAACAGAAAGTCAGCATACTGAGCGACAAGACCCTCGAAGCCGAACCTGAGACATTTGAAGTCGATGCCAAAGACTGACCCGGCATTCGACACCTTTTCCAGTGACTGCGTGATCAGGGTGGAAAAAGCGCTGGACCACAACCTGCCCGCCACGACAATCGAACCCCGGAATCTGCACGAGGCCATGCGTTATGCCACTTTCAATGGTGGCAAGCGGGTGCGCCCCCTGCTGGTCTATGCCGCCGGCACGGCCTGTGGCGGAGACATGGATGTGCTGGACATCCCTGCTTGTGCCGTCGAGCTGATACACAGCTACTCCCTGGTGCATGACGACCTGCCGGCCATGGACGACGACGACCTGCGGCGAGGCAAACCCACCTGCCACAAGGTCTATGACGAAGCCACGGCGATTCTGGTGGGCGATGCCCTGCAGTCTCTGGCATTCGAACTGCTGGCCAGGTCCACGGACAGGATTCCTGCAGAAACGCGTTTAAACATGCTGCGCATACTGGCAAATGCAAGTGGCTCCAGAGGGATGGCAGGTGGTCAGGCCATGGATATCGATGGTGTGGATCAGGAGCTTTCCCTCCCGGAACTGGAAATCATGCACATCCACAAGACAGGTGCACTGATCCGCGCCAGCGTACAGTTGGGTGTCCTGAGCGCAGGCGGCAGCAAAGAACAGCTGGCAAAACTGGAACATTACGCCAAGGCCATCGGTCTGGCATTTCAGGTGCAGGACGATATTCTCGATATCACGGAAAACACTCATACACTGGGAAAGACACAGGGAAAGGACGCTGCCGACAACAAACCCACCTATCCGGCCCTGCTGGGACTCGATGGCGCCCGTCAAAAGGCCCGGGAACTCCTAGAAGAAGCCCATGACGCACTGAATGGATTTGACGGCTCGGCACAGCGCCTGCGCCAGCTGGCAGACTATGTCGTGGGCAGAAAGCACTGAATCCGCTCTATTCCCAAAGCAGCGCAAGGTTATTCAACATTTCCCTTATGCAGGCCAGCAGGCTAAAATGAGCGGCTACCATTTTGAGCTTGTAAAACCTGATGACCAGTCACTGCAACACAGCATCTGCTGAAATCGAAGACGTACAGGGCAGCGCCGACACCCGGCAGATTGCCATAAATCGTGTTGGCATCAAGGATATACGCCACCCTGTCCGTGTCAAGGACCGCAGTGAGGGCGAGCAGCACACTGTTGCCAATTTCAACATGTACGTGTTCCTGCCGCACAACTTCAAGGGCACTCACATGTCCCGCTTCGTGGCCATCCTCAACAACCACGAGCGGGAAATTTCCATCAATTCCTTCAAGGACATGCTGGTGGAAATGGTGGAGAAACTCGAATCCGAGGCGGGCCATATCGAAATGGCATTCCCCTTCTTCGTCAACAAAACTGCCCCGGTCTCGGGAGTGAAAAGCCTGATGGACTACGAAGTCACTCTCATCGGCGAAGTCGAGGACGGCGAGCCCAGCATGTTCACCAAAGTGGTGGTACCAGTTACCAGTCTGTGCCCCTGCTCAAAGAAAATTTCGGATCGTGGCGCCCACAACCAGCGTTCCCACGTCACCGTGACCGTCAGCACCGACGATTTCATGTGGATCGAGGAAATCATCGAACTGGTTGAAAAAGAAGCCTCCAGCGAACTCTACAGCCTCCTCAAGCGCCCGGACGAGAAATTCATCACCGAGCGCGCCTATGACAACCCCAAGTTTGTGGAAGATGTCGTACGTGATGTGGCCGGACGCCTGAACGACGACCCGCGTATTCGCTCCTATATCGTGGAAGCCGAGAACTTCGAGTCCATCCACAACCACTCGGCCTATGCGCGGATAGAAAAAATCTGAAAATGAAACAGATTTTCCTTATTGCGATTGTCAGTATTGCCGCAATAGCGGGGTATAACAAGTATTAAAACAACGTAACTACTCACCCCTAAGACTGAGTACAAGCCTGCCTCGATGGATCTACAATCGCTTTTTCATGTCTGTAGAGGCTTGACATCATAGTACGCCGAGTCTATGCTATTGACCCAACACATCGAATGGATCAACAGCCATGGG